>NZ_JBEXLR010000001.1:0-160152 GCF_040610095.1 Micromonospora sp. NPDC004540 | reverse complement strand
GGAACCGCGCGACCAGCTCGGCCAGGCCGACGCGGGCGGGCGGACGCTTACGCACGGTCCACGTTGCGATTACCCGCGGGCCCACTTGGTTCCACGATTCGACCAGGTCAGAGACCGGGATCTTCGCGGTGACGATCGAGGAGACCAGGTGCCGTTGTTCCTTCGTCAGGTACGGCGCATCCGCCACAAGCTCGATACGCGGACCGACCTCCTCGGCCCCGGGCCGGCGGAACACGGCCAGGCGGTCGGTGACCGGCCGGGCGGCCCGTTGAATCGACCACGCGGCCCGCTGTACGCGCTCGGGAAGCCACCGGATGACCGGTTCTACGTGCTCGCCATACCAGCGCCGGACCGCCTCCTCGGCCGGGCTCAGCGGCTTCGCCAGTCGCGGCGTGAGGTTCCCCAACGTCGGGTCTACGTGCAACCGCACCTGACCGGGCTCGCGGCCGAGGGCCGGGGCCAGGGCGGCCAACGTCGGGGCCACGTACTCCCGGCGGAACCTCCGGGCGACCAGGCGGCGACGGGCCCGGTACGCGACCACGGCGGCGGCCGAGGCGAGGGCCGCGCCGGTCTGGTCCGGGTAGGCGGCCGTCAGGGCGGCCACGGCCGGGACGCCGAGGCGGACAGCTTGGCGCTGGTACCCGGTCCAGCGGCCAGCGCCGCGGGTCCGGTAGGCGTAGCCGGTGCGGCCGTCCAGGGGGCGACCGGAGACGTAGCGGTAGACGACACGGGAGACCGTGTGGCGGCGGCGTAGGCGACGGATCACGCGCTCCAACTCGGTCATGCCGTCACCGCCGCGAGGGCCGGGACTGACGTCGCGACAGTCGGGCGGGGCCAGTGGCGCTGACACGTCCGGACCGACACGCCGAGGGCGGCGGCGACAGTCGCGGGCGTCGCGCCAGCGTCACGGGCGGCGGACCGGATCGCGTCGGCGGCCGACTGTCGCGACGGCGGGCGGGGCGTCGCCTTCGGCCGAGGCGTCGCGACAGGACTGGGCGTCACGTCGGCGGCCCGCCCAACGTCCGCCCGGCCGTTGTCGGCGACAGTGGACGCGACCAGCGACGGGGCGGGGACGGGCGGCGACACGTCCGCCCGGGCGGCCGGGGCCGGGGTCGGCGTCGCGACAGGCGCACGCCCGGCACGCGCCAGGACCTCGACCGTCAGGAGTAGGGCGACGGCGGGCCAGGCCGACACGACACGGGCGGTCGCGTCAGGCGCGGCGGCCATGACGTTAGCCGCCAGCGACGCGGCGACACCGGTCAGGAACGCGGCCCAGGCGGACGCCTTCGACCGGCGGCCGTCGCCGAGGGCGAGCGTCGCGACAAGGATCATGCCGTCGACCGATAGCGGGAGGAGGGCCGCCAGTAGCGGCGACTGGCCCGCGTCCAGGGCGACCGTCCTCATGTGGTCGTAGCTCGCGATCGCAGCGATCACGGTCACGGCGATCGTTCCGGCGAGGGAAGCAAAGCGGCGCGCGTTCATCGGTTGACCTCCCGGACGGTGGCGCGAACGGTGGCAGGGCTGGCGTCGTCGCGGCCGGCGGCACGGATCGCCGGGCCGTATTCGTCCGCGTGGCGGTGGACCAGGTGCCGGGCCACGGCGAACGGGGCGAGCATCACGGCGGGGCCGACGGTGACGACGGCGACCAGGGCGACGGCGGCGGTCTCGGTCATCGCGCACCGGCCAGGGCCTCGGACCTGCACGGCGCGCAGTGGGCGGCGGTCTGGCCGACGTGGCGCGGGCACCGCTGGACCTCGCGCGGCGGCGGGAGGGCGGCCCCTCGGCGTTCGGGGTACGGGTACGGCCTCGGCGAGGGGTTCGGGTTTTTGCTCTTGGGAAGGAATCGACGCCAGTCCCGCGCGGCTACGCGCGGCTTCCCGGCTTCGGATTGAACTTCGGTAGACCTTTGGGTGACAGCCAGGGCGTCACCCCCGGCGGCGGGAATGTCACCCCCGGCGGCGGGAATGTCACCCCGCGCGGCCGTGGTGTCACCCCCGCCGAGGACCAGGCGGTAAACGCGGGTCGCGATCCCGGCGACCTTCCGCGCGATCAGTCGGCCGACCTCGACCAGGCGGCGCAACGCGCGCTGTACGGTCCGCTCCGAGCATCCGACGTACTCGGCGATCGTCTGGACCGACGGCCACGCGTCCCCGTCGGCGTTCGCATGGGCGACGATCGCGACCAGGACCAGCCGGTCAGTCTTCGGGAGGTCGTGAGACGCGCGGAGAGCGTCCTTCACGGCGGCAGCGCCGCCCGCGTAGCGGGTAGAGTCCGACATAGCCGAGGTCCTCTCGGTCAGGCCCCGGGTAACGGCGTTGGCACGCCGCCGGGGCCGATTTGTAGGTGTCGGGACCCCTTCGCGAGAACCTTTCTGCTCGGACGTCCCGGCGAGAAGCAGCGGAAGGGCGACGTTCTCCGCTGCGGTCAGCTCGGCGACGAGCTGGCCGAACTGGAAGAGCACCCCGAACTCGGTGCGCCGCAGCCGGGACCGGGCCGACTCCGACCACTCGTCGATCCGCTCGCCGCGCCAGGTGACCTGCCCGGCGTCGGGACGCAGGATGCCGGCGAGGCAGTGCAGCAGGGTGGACTTGCCGCAGCCACTCGGGCCGGTGACGGCGAGGATCTCGCCCTCGGCGACGTCGAGCGTCACGCCGCGCAGGGCCGGCGTCCTCCCGTACGCCCGGACCACGCCGCGCGCCTGAAGAAAGCTCACGAGTGCACCTCCCGGTGCCAGTCGGCGACCCGCTCGAGGGTGGTGTGCAGCCACCGCAGGTCGGCGTCGAGATGGGCGATGGCGAAGTCGGCCGCGATCACCTCGTCGAGGCCGGCCGCGGGGGCGGTCTTCACCGCGGTCAGCTCGCGCAGCCGCTCGGTGTGCGCCCGACGCTGGGCGATCAGGTAGGCACGGGCCCGCTCGGCGTCGGCCACCATGAGCGCGACCACCACCTTGGCGAAGAGGGTGCTCGCCACGTACGGCATCGGTGGCTCGACGGTGGCCAGCCACCGGTCGAGCGCGACCCGCCCCTCCCCGGTGAGCGCGTAGGACGTGCGGTCGGGGCCACCCTCGCGGTCCTGGCCGGCCGGGGTCACCAGGCCGTCCCGCTGGAGCCGCGCCAGGGTGGCGTAGACCTGCCCGAAGGCGAGCGGCCGGGCCCGGGGCAGCCGCTCGTCGTGGGCGCGCTTCAGCTCGTAGCCGTGCCGGGGACCGCGCGCGAGCAGCCCGAGCAGTACGTGCTGAGTGGACACGGCACTCACTATTCATTGAGCGAATAGTGGTGTCAAGAGCGGCCCGCGCGGCGTGCTGCCGCACGGGCCGGTCGGGTCAGGGCGTCCAGGCGGGATCGCGGCCGGTCCGGCCGAGCAGGGCGTCCAACGTGGTGGGCTCGGCGCTGGTCGGTACGGGCTCGCCGAAGGCGCCCATCTTCTGCCCGGTGTCGCCCATCCGGTCCATGAAGCCGTGCCCCGCCGTCAGCACCGCCGGGTCGGCCTCCAGCCGCTGGCCGGTCGCCCGGGCCAGGTCCCAGCCGTGCACGGTGAGGTCGATCAGGGCCATCTGGCCGACGGTCTCCTGCGGCAGGCCCATGCCCGGCGAGACGCCCTCCAGCGCTGCCGGGTCCGCCCACGCCCGCGTCAGGCGGTCGGCCTCGGTCGCGAACCGGTCCCGCCAGCCCTCGGTCAGGTGGTCGGTCTTGGCCGCCCAGTCGACCTCCCGCCGGCGCGCCAGGTCCTGGAAGTTGACCACCACGTCGAAGAGGTGGTTGAGCAGGTCGCGCACCGTGTAGTCGCGGCACGGGGTGGGCAGGCCGAACTGATCGTCGGAGATGCCCTGGACCACCGCCGACGTGCGGGGCGCGGCGACGGCCAGCAACTCACTAGTCTTCGTGGTCATAGGGACCAGCGTATGAGGGCGGTCTTGAAGAAATGCGACACGAACCGCGGCGGGACAGCCGGGGGATCCTCGACCCCGGCCGGCTCCGGCGGCGCGTCCACTTCCGGCGCCGGCTGCCCGCCCCGGCGCTGCGCCCCTGGGTCGAGCACTACTGGCTGATCGACTGGGTGCTGACCGAACCGTTCGACCAGCGGGTCGTCCCGCACCCGGCGGTCAACGTGGTGTTCCAGGCCCAGGACGGCGGAGCGGAGCACGGCGTCCTCGCCGGCGTGGACACCGGCCTGTTCACGGTCACCCTGCACGGCACCGGCCGGGTCACCGGGGTGCAGTTCCGCCCGGGTGGCTTCCGCCCCTTCTGGCGCCGCCCGGTGGCCGAGCTGACCGGCCGGCGCCTCCCGCTGCCTGCCGGAGCGCCGCCGGCCGGCGCCGCCCCGACCGGACCGTTCGCCGCCGGGCCGGTCTGTCCGGGCACCGACGAGCAGCGGTGCGGCCGGCTGGACGATCTGCTCACCGCCTGGCAACCGCTGCCCGACCCGCTCACCGCCGAGGCCACCGCCCTGGTCGAGGAGATCCGCGCCGACCGGTCCGTCCTGCGCGTCGACGACTTCGCCCGGCGGCACGGGGTCTCGACGCGGCGGCTCCAGCGGCTCTTCCTGGACCACGTCGGCGTCGGTCCGAAGTGGGTGATCCGCCGCTACCGGCTCCAGGAGGCGATCGAGCAGGCCGCCGCCGGGCCGCTGGACTGGGCGCGGGTCGCCGCCGATCTGGGGTACGCCGATCAGGCCCACCTGGTCCGCGAGTTCACCGCGGTGGCCGGGGTGTCGCCGGCCGCGTACGCCCGCTCGCTGGCGGCCTCGCGCGGCGGGTGACCGGGCTCAGCGGCGGCGGACGGCGACCACCGCGACGTCGTCGTGGATCTCCGGCGGCGCCAGCTCGACCAGCAGCCGCTGGCAGAACTGGTCGAGGTCGTCGTCGACCCGCTCGGCGACCGCGCCGAGCGCCGCCATGCCCTCGTCGATGGTGGCATCCCGCCGCTCGATCAGCCCGTCGGTGTAGAGGACCATCGTGGCCCCGGCCGGCAGCACGAACTCCAGGTCCGGCGGGCGGGGCGCGCGCACCCCGAGCAGCGGGGCGGAGTGCTGCACGAACTCGATCCGCCCGTCGCTGCTGATCAGGGCCGGCAGGTGCCCGGCGCTGGCCAGCCGGATCAGCCCGCTGGCCGGGTGGAGCAGCAGCACGCAGATGGTGGCCAGCTCGGTCGGCAGCAGGGTGCGCATCAGCTCGTTGACCCGGTCCAGGATCACTCCGGGCGGATGCCCCTCGACCGCGTACGCGCGTACCGCGTGCCGCAGCTCGGCCATCACCGTGGCGGCGTGCAGGGAGTGCCCGGCCACGTCGCCGATCGCCACCAGCAGGTGCCCGTCGAGCATCACCAGCTCGTAGAAGTCGCCGCCCACCTCGGTCTGGGCGCTCGCCGGCTCGTAGCGGACGGCCAGGTCGAGGCCGGCGATCTCGGGCAGCCGGCGGGGCAGCAGGCTGCGCTGGAGGGTCACCGCGATGCGGTGCTCCTGGTCGAAGGAGCGCTGTGCCTCCACGGCCGAGGCGACGGCCTGGGCGAGCTGCACCAGCACCGGGGTCCGTACGGTCTGGGTGGCGGTCGGCACCACCACGTAGAGCGGGGCCCGGTCCTCCCGGAGCCGGGCGGCGCCCACGGTCACCGTGTCGCCGGCGGGCCAGGCGGTCAGATCCCAGTCGCCCGGTTCGTCGACCCGGACCCGGGTGCCGATCGGCTGCCCGGTGTCGTCCAGCGTCCACGGCACGATCACCGGCGGCGACTCCGGCCCGGCGGCCACCCCGGCCAGGCAGTCCCCGTCGAACGTCTCCGCGACCACCGCCGCCGGGCTCTTGAAGATCCGCGCCGCCCCGGCCGCCGCCGCCTCCAGCAGCCGGACGAAGTTCGGCGCGGCGTGCATCTCCACGGTGGCGTCGGCCAGCGCGGCCAGCCGCTCGGCGAGCAGTTCGGCCCGCTGCCGGGCCTGGTAGTAGCGGAGCACCGCGTGCGCGGTGGCGACCAGTTCCTCCGGCTCGATCGGCTCGGCCAGGTACGCGTCCGCGCCCCGGGTCAGCCCCTGCGCCCGGTCCACCACGTCCACGGCGTGCGCCGAGACGTGGATGACCGGGGTCGACGGGCGGAAGTCCTTGATCAGCTCGCAGACCTCGAAGCCGCTCATGTCCGGCAGCCGGACGTCGAGCACCACCAGGTCGACCGGGTCCTTGCGCACCCGGTCCAGCGCCTCGGCGCCGTTCTCCGCCTCAAGGGTCGCGAAGCCCGCCCGGGTCAGCCAGCTCACGAGCAGGTATCGCTTCGGACCGCTGTCGTCGACCACCAGTACGGTCGCCGGCCCGCCCTCCACCGTCACGCTCCGCCCACGGGAAGGACCACGGTGAAGGTGCTGCCCCGGCCCGGTTCGCTGGTCAGCTCCAGGGTCCCGCCGAGCAGGGTGACCAGCCGCCGCGCGTACGGCAGGCCGAGGCCGGTGCCGCCGACCCGGGTCGTGCCCGGCACCTGGTAGAACTCCTCGAAGATCCGCTCGTGCAGCTCGGCCGGGATGCCCGCGCCGGTGTCGGTGACCGACAGCGACCAGAGGTCGCCCCGGCGTTCCGCCCGCAGCCGCACCTCGCCCCGCTCGGTGAACTTGAGACCGTTGTGCAGCAGGTTGCGCAGCACCTGGGCGAGCAGCACCTCGTCCGAGCGGACCGTCGCCGGGGCCGGCGGCTCCTCCACCACCAGCTCCACCCCCGGCCGGGTGGCCAGCGCCCGCAGCGTGCCGCGGAGCTGCCCGAAGAGCCCACGCAGGTCCACCTCGGCCCAGTTCGGCTCGAGCCGGCCGGACTCGGCCTTGGCCAGGTCGAGCAGCTCGTTGACCAGGCCGAGCAGGTCGGCCGCGGACGACCGGATCAGCCCCACCTGCCGGGCCTGCTCGGCCGTGATCGGGTCGGAGGCGGAGTCGGCGAGCAGCCGGGCCAGCCCGATGATCGCGGTCACCGGGGCGCGCAGCTCGTGGCTCACGTTGGCCAGGAACCGGCTCTTCGACTCGCTGGCCGCGCGGAGCTGGGCGGACTTCTCGTCCAGCTCGGCGTAGAGCGCCACCACGCCGCGGTTGGTCTCCTCCAGCTCCTCGGTGAGCTGGTTGTAGAGCGCCATCACGCCCCGGTTGGTCTCCTGGAGCTCGGAGTTGAGCACCTCCAGCTCGTCGCGATGGCTGCGCACCTCGTCGAGGGCGGCGATGAGCTGCGCGTTCTGCGCGGCCAACTCGTCCAGCACGGTGCCCGGAGCGCTGCTGGCCAGCTCGGCCCGGAGCTGGTCGAGACGCTCCGGCGTCAGCGGCAGCGCCTGGGCGGGGACACGTCGGGACATCCTCACGACCGTATCCCCCCCGTCGGTCACCACGCCCAGCATGTCCACGAGACGCGCCACCGCGCCGGACTCCGGCTCGTACCGGCCTCCCGGCAGTGGACGGGCCGGGGCCAGGTCGACCCGGAGCACCGGCTGGCCGGTGCGGGCGTCGACGACGACCGCGAAGGTGACGTCCGCGCCGTCGACCGTGCGCAACAGGTCGCGGGCCACCTCGCTGAGCGCGGTGGCCAGGCGTACCTGGTCCTGGTGCTCCAGCCCGACGGCGGCGGCCACCTCCCGGCCGCGCTGCCGGACCAGGAAGATGTCGTGCTCCACCCGGAGCGCCATCTGCAGCAGCGGGTTGGGGGCGGACGGCGTGGTCACGGGTCCGCCCGGGCGACCAGGACGCAGGCGTCGTCGCGGCGGACCCCGGCGTCGCGGAGCAGGGTGGCGGCGGCCAGCAACGGCGTACGGCCGGTCAGGCCCGGGTAGTCGGCCAGGTCCCAGCGGTCCACCACGCCGTCGCTGTGCATCACCAGGGTCGCTCCGGGCGGGAACGGGTAGTCGTACTCCCGCACCGAGGGGCGCTGGTGTCCGGCGATGCCGGGCAGCGAGACGAGGCCCCGCCGTCGCTCGCCCGTGGCCACGATCATGGCTGCGATGTTGCCCAGCCCGGCGTACCGCAGCAAGCGCGACACGGGATCCGGTTCGGCCACCGCCAGCGCGGCGCCGCGGGTGTGCGCGATGGCCCGGTGCAGGTGCTGCACCACGGTGCCCGGCGGCCCGGCCGGCGCGGTCCGGAACGCGGCCACCGCAGCTCCGCTCGCGGCGGCGGCCAGCGGGCCATGCCCCAGGCCGTCGCAGACCAGCACCTGCCGCCGGCCGTCGACCACCCGCACCGCGTACGCGTCGCCGCTGACCTGCTCGCCGGTGATCGGCCGGGCCAGCGCGCCGGCCCAGTCCGGTTCGGGGGCCGGACCGTCCCAGACCTGGACGGTCAGCACCGTGCCCCGGCCGGGCAGCGAGTAGCCGTCGAACCGGCTCGCCTGCCGGACGATCGCGCCGAGGCCGATGCCGAGGGTGCCGGTGGTGGAGTGGCCGTCCGCCGAGGAGAGGGCGAGGTCGGCCATGCCGGGGCCGGAGTCGATCGTCACCAGCTCCACCCCGGCCCGCCCGCCGCGGCGTACCGGGCGGAGCAGCAGGTTGCCCTCCTGGGCGTGCTTGACCAGGTTGCTGGTGATCTCGGCGGTCACGATGGCCAGGTCGGCGACGCGCGACTCGCCGAGTTCCACCTGCCGGCCGAGCCGCTCGGCGGCCCGCCGCACACTGCTCGCCGTGGCGCCGCTCTCCACGCGGAACCAGAGACCGTGGTCGGCGACCACGTCGGCGGTCATCGGGACCACTTGGTGATGGTGATCCGGGTGCCCTCACCCACGGCGGTCCAGATGTCGAAGTCGTCGACCAGCCGGCGGGCGCCGCTGAGCCCCAGGCCCAGCCCGCCGCCGGTGGTGAAGCCGTCGGTGAAGGCCTGGTCGAGGTCGGGGATGCCCGGCCCCTGGTCGGCGAAGACGATGCGGACCCCGCGCCGGCGGCCGTCCTCGACGGTGGCCACCTCGGCGCTGCCCCCGCCGCCGTAGATCAGCGTGTTACGGGCCAGCTCGCTGGCGGCGGTGACCAGCTTGGTCTGGTCGACCAGTGACAGCTTGACCGCGACGGCGGTGGTACGCACCAGCTGCCGCACCCGCACCACGTCCTCGTCGCTGCGGATCGCCTGGGTGGCCGGCACTCCCAGGTCGACGCCGGCGGTCATGGCGTGGCCGTCGTCTCGGGGTTCTCGTCGACGTCCGCCTCGTCCCACTCGTCGCCGCGGGTGGCCGCGATCAGCTCCATGCCCCGCTCGACGTTCAGCGCGGTGCGGATGCCGTTGAGCGACAGGCCCAGCTCGACCAGGGTGATGGCGACGGCGGGACGCATTCCGACCACCACCGTCTCGGCGTCCAGCACCTTGGAGATGGACGCGATGGTGGAGAGCATCCGGCCGACGAAGGAGTCGACGATGTCCAGCGCCGTGATGTCGATGATCACGCCGTGCGAGCCGGTGGCGACGATCCGCTCGGCCAGGTCCTCCTGGAGCTGGATCGCCGTCTGGTCGGACATGTCGACCTGGATGGACACCAGCAGGATGTCACCGATCTTGAGGATCGGCACCCGCTCCATCAGACCTCCCGGCGTGCGCGTCGGGAGGTGGTCTCCACGCCGGTCAGGCGCAGCACGTGGCGCAGCGCGTCGGCCAGGCTCGCCTTGGTGGCGATGTCGCCGAACTCGATGCCGAGGGCGACGATCGTCTGGGCGATCTGCGGCCGGATGCCGGAGATGATGCAGTCGGCGCCCATCAGCCGGGCGGCCACCACGGTCTTGAGGATGTGCTGGGCGACCTGCGTGTCCACCGCCGGCACGCCGGTGATGTCGATGATCGCGTAGGGCGAGCCGGTGTCGACCAGGGTCTGGAGCAGCCGCTCCATCACCACCTGGGCGCGGGCCGAGTCGAGGGTGCCGACCAGCGGAACGGCGACCACGCCCTCCCACAGCTTCACCACCGGCGTGGAGAGCTCCAGCAGCTGCTCCGCCTGGTCGGCGATCAGGCCCTCGCGGGCACGCACGAAGGTCTCGAAGGTGAACAGCCCCATCTGGTCGATCAGGGCGGAGAAGGCGACGAAGTCGCGGAGGGTGCCCGCGTCCTGGCCCTCCTCCATCAGCTCCAGCAGCACATCCTTGAGCGCGAACACGCTGATCGCGGTCTCGGTGGCGCTGAAGCCCTGCCGGGCCCGGCTGGCGGAGAGTTCGGCCAGCACGGCCCGCACCTCGCCGCCGTGCTCGTCGGCCAGGTCGGTGAAACCGTGCTGGCCGGCGTCGACCAGGCTCCGGTGCAGCTCCCGCACCTGCCGCGACAGTTCCGCCTGGCTGAGACGACCGCGCAGCGAGCTGGCCACGATCTCCGTCCAGCGCACGATCAGCCGGTCGGCGTGCTCACTCAGCAGGCGGGCGAGCCGACCACTCTGTTCGGCGCTCAACGCCATGGTGACCTCCCTGAACTCTGGACGGGCGGACTCTATCACCGGAGCTGACGGGCTACTTGTCACGAGGCAAAGGAATGATCGACGGCACCCTTCTCGGCTCCCGTTCTGCACGCTGCCAGCTTCGTGGGATACCGTTCCACCGAACACAGGAGGTCGACGAATGTCCCTGACGGTGCACACGGAACAGCGCGGCGACGTGGTCGTCGTGTCGGTCGCGGGCGAGCTGGACATGGCGACGGCACCGCAGCTCCAGGACCAGATCACGGACCTGCTGGACAAGGGGCGCAACCGCCTCGTGTTCGACCTGGCCGAGGTGTCGTTCTGCGACTCCACCGGGCTGTCGGTGTTCGTCCGCGCCAAGAACAGCTGCGACGAGGCCGGCGGCGTGGTCCGGCTGGCCGCCCCGCAGCGCGGCGTGCTCCGCATCCTGGAGGTCAGCGGCCTGGTCGAGGTGCTGCACACCTACCCGACCGTGGAGCAGGCCGTGGCGGGCGACCCCACGCCGGCCTCCTCCTGACCGCTCCCCTCAGCGCTCGTCCTCGATGTGCCGGGGACGGGCGATCACCATGCCCGCCGCCGTCTGCACGGCGAGGGCCACCAGCAGGAAGCCGATCGGCGCGGTCCAGCCGCCGGTCGCCTCGTAGAGGATGCCGACCAGCAGCGGGCCGAGCGCGGCGATCACGTAGCCGGTGCTCTGCGCGAAGGCGGACAGCGCCACCGTGCCCTCGGCGGTGCGGGCGCGCAGCCCGATCGTGGTCAGGATCAGCGGGAACGCGCCCTGGCCGAGGGCCAGCAGCAGCACCCAGAGCGGCGCGAGGCCGTGCGGCGCGAGCGCCAGGCCGACGTACGCGGCCGTGGAGAAGACGGTCAGCGACAGCACCAGCGGGCGCAGCGTCGGCAGCCGGCCGGCGAGGGTCGGCATCATGAGCGCCACCGGCACGCCGAGCGCGGTCACCCCGGCGAGCAGCAGGCCGGCCGCCTCCGGCGCGTAGCCGGCGTCCCGGAAGAGCTGGGCCAGCCAGCCCATGATCGCGTACCCGCTGAGCGACTGCGCCCCGAAGTAGACCGCCATGGCCCAGCCGAGCCGGGTCCGCGCCGGCCGCACCCGCGCCGGCCCGGCGCCGGCCGCCGCCGGGGTCGCCGTCCGCCGCGCGGCCCGGGCCCGCAGCGCCAGCGGCACCCACGGGAGTACGGCCACCGCGGCCAGCCCGGCCCAGACGCCGAGCCCGGCCCGCCACGAGCCGAAGGCGTGGGCCACCGGCACCGCCGAGGCGGCGGCCACCGTCGTGCCCACGGTCAGCGCCATCGTGTACGCCCCGGTGACCAGCCCGGTGCGGTGCGGGAAATGCGTCTTGACCAGCATCGGCAGCAGGATGTTCGCGACCGCGATGCCGGCCAGCGCGAGCGCGCTGGTGAGCACGAAGACCGCCGCCGAGTCGGTGACCACGCGGAGCACCTGCCCGACGGTCAGCGCCAGCATGGCCACCACCAGCACCCGTGCGGCCGGCCAGCGGCGGACCAACCACGGGGTGAGGGCGCCGAGCCCGGCGAAGGCGATGGTGGGCAGCGTGGTGACCACGCCGGCCATCGCGCCGGAGAGGCCCAGCCCGTCGCGGATCTCGTCGAGCAGGGCACCCAGGCTGGTCACCGCCGCACGCAGGTTGACCGCGACCAGGAGCATGCCGACGAGGATCAGCAGGCCGCCGTGGGCCGGGACGGCCGGGGGCGCGGGGGCGGCGGCCGGGGCCGGCCCGGGGGTCACGTCGGTGGTGGGCACGTCGGTGACGGGGGCCGCGGTGGACGTGGGTGGCGGGGTCATGACCTCGAACCTACAATCATGGGATGAATTTCGGCAGGAGTTGTAACCGGTGACACCCGCCCTCGATTCCGTCGGCGTGCCGCCGCGCGGCCACCGGGTACGGCAGACCATCGAGCAGCTCCGGGCCCGGATCCTCGGCGGGGAGTGGCCGGTGGGCGCGAAGATCCCCACCGAGCCGCAGCTCGTCGCCGCGCTGGGCGTGGGACGGAACACGGTCCGCGAGGCGGTCCGGGCGCTGGTGCACGCCGGGGTGCTGGAGTGCCGGCAGGGCTCCGGGACCTACGTGGTGTCGACCGACGAACTGGCCCCCGTGGTGGCCCGCCGGCTCACCGACGACCGGATGGCCGAGGTGATCGAGGTCCGGCGCGCCTTCGAGGTGGAGGCGGCCCGGCTCGCCGCGCTGCGGCGTACCCCGGCCGACCTGGCGGCGCTCGACGGCGCGCTCGCCACCCGGGAGGCCGCCTGGCGCGCCGGCCGGGTCGGTGAGTTCGTCGAGGCGGACGCCGCGCTGCACACCGCCGTGGTGGCCGCCGCCCACAACGCCATGCTGGCCGAGCTCTACGCCTCGGTCGGCGCCGCGCTGCGCAGCACCGTCGCCCAGGCGATGGGCGAGACCCTGGAGCCCGAGCGGTACGTGGACCACGGCCGGCTGGTCGAGGCGATCCGGGCCGGCGACCCGGCGCGGGCGGCGATCGAGGCCGGCGCTTTTCTGGAGCCCCCCTCCCGGGCATAGGTTGTGCCGGACCCCGAAAACCGGACAGCACGGGAGTGCGGATGCTCAAGGGCTTCAAAGACTTCATCATGCGCGGCAACGTCGTCGACCTGGCGGTCGGCATCGTCATCGGCGCCGCGTTCACTGGCGTGGTCACTCAGCTCACCAAGTCGTTCCTGGAACCGCTGATCAAGGCGATTGGTGGCGGTGGCCAGTTCTCCGGCTCTTGGGAGATCACCAAGGGCAACTACATGGACTGGGCCGCGTTCATCAACGCGGCGATCACCTTCCTGCTCACCGCTGCGGTGCTCTACTTCCTCGTGGTCTACCCGATGAACAAGCTCGCCGAGCGACGCAAGCGCGGCGAGGAGCCGCCGCCCGCCGCCCCCAGCGAGGAGGTCAAGCTCCTCACCGAGATCCGGGACGCGCTGCTCGCCGGCAACCACGCCACGCCGGGCCAGCGCGGCGCGCTGGACGACGTGCTCGGCCGCCGGCAGGAGCCCCCGGCCGCGCGCTGACGCCATAGCCGATCGGCCCCCGTGGGAATCCCGCGGGGGCCGACGCACGTCGAACACATGTTCGATAGAGTCCCGGCATGGAGCAGCGTAGGCACTGGTGGAACGGGAAATGGGGGCGGCTGGCCCGGCGGGACGTCTTCCTCCGGGTCGACGGCGACCGCTGGCACGTCGAGCAGCGCGCCGGCGGGGCCGAGGGGGTCTCCCAGTTCTACGAGTACGCCAGCGTCGAGGAGGCCGAGGAGACGGTCCGGGCGCTGCTGGAGGGGCCGGACACCTGGCGCGAGCTGTCCCCCCGCCCGCCGAGCGGCTGGGCCCCGTCCGTTTAGCGCCCGCGCGCCTCGGGAACCGCGCCTGTATGAGCCAGCAGCAGGACACCGTCTCCCGGGTCACCACCGGCATGCGGGTGGTCGACTCCACCGGCGTCGAGGTGGGCACCGTGGATCTCGTCCAGCGCGGCGACCCGGCCGCCGTGACCGTGCAGGCACCCGCCCCGGTGGATCCGGGCAGCAGCCTGGACGAGCTGATCGAGTCGGCGGCCGCCGAGGAGCCGGACGTCCCGGCCGACCTGGCCGCCCGGCTGCTGCGCGAGGGCTACCTCAAGGTCTCCACCGACCTGACCCGCACGGGCGCCGTCTACGTGCTGGCCGACCGGATCGCCGCGGTCACCGACGACGGCGTACGCCTCACCGTCCCCGCCGCCCAACTCCCCCCGGAGGAGTGACTTCCCGCCTACGGTGGGCGGCATGTGGATGGTGATCGGAGAGCAGGGCGGCACGCCGACCGAGGCGGCGGCCCGGGCCGCCCAGTTCGCGCACATGGCCGAGGTGACCCGGCAGAGCCCGGGCTTCGTCCGGGGCTGGTGGGGCTCGGACGAGGACGAGCCCGGCCTCGGGCACGCGCTGGTCGTGCTCGACACGCTGGAGCACGCGCGGGCACTGAAGCGGATGGTCGAGGAGAACGTCACCGGCGTGCGCCTGCGGATCATGGAGATCGGCGTCGAGGCGGAGGGCGTCGCCTGATCAGCCCACCCGGGCCGGGGCGGCCGGCTCCGGTTCCGTCACCGGCGGCGTGGTGCCGCGACGGCGGCGGAACAGCAGCAGCATCAGCCAGCCGGCGACCAGCCCCCAGAACGCGCCGCCCACGCCGAGCAGGCTCACCCCGGAGGCGGTGACCACGAGGGTGACCACGGCGGCCTCCCGGGAGTCCGGCTCGGCGACCGCCGCCGCGACCGCGCCGGCCAGCGCGCCGAGCAGCGCGAGCCCGGCCACCGCCTCGACCAGGATCGGCGGGGAGAGCAGCACCAGGGCGGTCGCCACGCCCGCGCCCAGGCCGAGCAGCGCCAGGCCGATCCCGGCGGTGACCGAGGCGATCCAGCGTCGCTCCGGGTCGGGGTGGGCGTCCGGGCCGGCGGCCAGCGCGGCGGTGATCGCGGCCAGGTTCACCGCGTGCCCACCGGCCGGCGCGCCGAGCGCGGTGGCGAGCCCGGTCACCCGCAGCGCGGAGCCCAGCGGGGCGCGGTAGCCGTAGCCGGCCAGCACGGCCGTGCCCGGCACGTTCTGCGCGGCCATGGTGACCAGGAACAGCGGCAGCGCCAGGCCGACGATCGCGGGCAGGGTCCAGGCCGGCGCGGTCAGCACGACGGCCGGAGCGGCGTCGATCCGGGCCGGCCCGGACGCGGTCAGCGCGATCGCCACCACCGCCACGGCGAGCGCGCCGGGCACCGCCCAGCGGCGGGCGAACCGGTGCAGCAGCAGCCAGGCGAGCACCACCGGCGCGGCCAGCCGGGGCACCTCGACCAGGGCCCGGACGGGCGCGGTGCAGAGCGGCAGCAGCACCCCGGCGAGCATGGCGCTGGCGATCGGCGCGGGGATCGCGGCGACCGCCCGGCCCAGTGCGGGAACGAGCCCGGCCGCGACGATCAGCAGGCCGGTGAGCAGGAACGCGCCGACCGCGGCCGGCCAGCCGCCGGGCACCGGTCCGGTGGCGACCAGCAGCGCGGCACCCGGGGTGGACCAGGCGATGGCCAGCGGCAGCCGGTGCCGCAGGCCGAGCCAGACGGCGCAGCAGCCGCTGGCGACGCACAGGGCGAGCAGCCCCGAGGCGGCCTGCGCCCGGTCCGCGCCCACCGCGCGCAGCCCGGCGAGCACGACCGTGAACGAGCTGGCGAAGCCGACCAGGGCGGTCACCACGCCGGCGAGCACGGGTTGCAGTCGACCGGCCATGCGCTCCCCCTCGTCCGCCGTTCCGTTTACGGAACGGGCCGATGTAGCACGATAGCCCCCATGGCAGCAGCCCCACCAGCCGGTGACCGGAGCGCGGAAGCCGTCGGCCGGCGGATCCGTGCCCTCCGCGAGGAGCGGGGGATCTCCCTGTCCACGCTCGCCCGGCTGGCCGGCGTCGGGAAGGCCACCCTCTCCGGGCTGGAGAACGGCACCCGCAACCCCACCCTGGAGACCCTGTACGCGATCACCGCCCAGCTCGGCGTGCCGCTCACCGCCGTGCTCTCCGCGCCGGCCGAGACGCCGACCGTACGCGGCGCCGCGGTGGGGGCCACCCTGCTGGAGGTCTTCAGCGACACCGACGCGACCTACGAGCTGTACCAGATGCGGGTCAGCCCCGGCCCGGCGCAGCTCTCCCCCGCGCACCAGGCCGGCGTCACCGAACACGTCACCGTCTTCTCCGGCGTGCTCCGCGCCGGTCCGGTGGACGCCCCGATGACCGCCGGCCCGGGCGGATATCTCCGCTGGGCCTCCGACGTGCCGCACAGCTACGCCGCCGTCGGCGACGAGGCGGTCCGGGCGAGCCTGCTGCTGCGCTACCCGCGAGTGACCACAGTGGATTCTTGATACATACCCCGTGTGCAAGTCGCCGACATTTCTTTCAGCAGACCCTGCAGTGCGTAGAGACGCGGAGCGGGTGTTCTTGGCAAGCTTGTCCCCATGACGCTCATCCTCCGCTCGGCCATCCTGAACGACGTCGGCCTCGTCCGGACCAACAACGAGGACTCCGCCCTCGCCGGCGACCGCCTGGTGGCGGTGGCCGACGGCATGGGCGGCCTCCCCGCCGGCGAGGTGGCCAGCGAGATCGTCATCCGCATCCTGGACGAGCTGACCCCGCCGACCGTGCCGGACGAGGCCGCCGACGCGCTGCGTGCCGTGGTGAGCACCGCCAACCAGCGCATCCGCGCGGCCATCACGGTCGACCCGGCCCGCGACGGCATGGGCACCACGCTCACCGCCGGCCTGCTCGCCGGCGACACCCTGGTCCTCGCCCAGGTCGGCGACTCCCGCTGCTACCTGCTGCGGGACAGCGAGCTGAGCCAGCTCACCCGGGACGACACGTTCGTGCAGGCGCTGGTCGACCAGGGCGCGCTCTCCCCCGAGCAGGCCCGCCACCACCCGCAGCGCTCGCTGGTCACCCGGGCCGTGCAGGGCTCGGACGCACCGCCGGCCGTCGGGGTGCTCACCGTGTTCGCCGGCGACCGGCTGCTGCTGTGCAGCGACGGCCTCTCCGACTACGTGGAGGACGCCGCCATCGCCTCGGCCCTGGCCACCTACGGCGACCGGCAGCAGTGCGGCGAGCAGCTGGTGAAGCTCGCCCACCAGGCCGGCGCGCCGGACAACGTCACCGTGGTGGTCTCCGACGTCTCCGAGGCCTGAGCCCGCCCGATTCCGGTTGCGCCACCCCGCGGGTCGGGTTGGGATGAACGGATGCGCATTCGCCGGTTGGCCGCCGAGGAACGCCTGACCACCAGCTTCCCGCTCCAGGCGTACGCCTTCGAGACCTCGCCGACGGCGGCGTCGCGGATCGAGGAGTTCCACGAGTACCTGCCGTACAACGCGGGCAACCGGACGCTGGTGGTCGAGGAGGACGAGGTCACCACGGCCGCCGTCTCCGCGGTCCCGATGCGGCAGAACCTGCGCGGCACCGTGCTGCCGATGGCCGGCGTCGCCGGGGTGGCCACCCACCCGCTGGCCCGCCGACGCGGGCACGTACGGACGCTGCTGCACCGGCTCCTCGACGAGATGCGGGATGAGGGGCATCCGCTGACCGCGCTCTACCCGTTCCGCGCCTCGTTCTACGAGCGCTTCGGCTACGTCGGGCTGCCCCGCCGGCGTACCGCGGTCTTCACCCCGGCAGACCTGGCCCCGCTGCTCCGCGCCGAACTCCCCGGCGAGGTGGTCTGGGAGCGGGTCGGCGCCGGCTACGAGCGGTGGCGGGCCTACACCGAACGCTGCCTGCGCGAGCGGCACGGGTTCGCGATCTTCCCCGACTTCCGGGCGGTCGGGCTGCGCGACCGGGACGACCGCTGGCTGCTCACCGCCGTCCGGGACGGCGAGACGGTGGGCGCGGTCACCTACCGGATCGACGACCACGGCGGCGCGCTGATCGCCGACGACCTGCTGGCCGGTGACCCGTACGCCCGGGCGTCGCTGCTCCAGTTCTTCGCCCGCCACGTCGACCAGGTGGAGCGGATCAGCGTCGAGCTGCCCGCCGACGAGCTGCCCGAGCTGTGGCTCACCGACCTCGCCGTGCACGTCGAGGCGCGGGTGTCCCGGCCCGGCTCACCCGCCCCGATGGCCCGGGTGCTCAGCCTGGACGCGCTCGCCGGCCGGCCTGCCGGGACCGGCCGGGTCGCCGTCGAACTGGTCGGCGACCGCTGGCTGGCCGGCGCCCACCTGCTCGACGGTGCCACCGGCACGCTGGAGGTGCTCCCCGGGGACACCGCCGCCGCGGGCACCGTGCCGGCCGCGCGGCTCACCGCCGCCGGGCTCTCCGCCCTGGCCTACGGGGTGCTCGACCCGGCCGAGGTGGCCGTGCGCGGGCTCGGCGAGGTGCCGGTCGACGCGGCCGCCGAGCTGCGCCGGATCTTCCCGCGGGCGCTGCCGTACCTGTTCGCCGACTTCTGATCGGCGTTTTCCGGCCACCGCCGGGGGTAGGGTGCTGCGGTGCCGGGTTGGGGGGAAGCGGGATTCTGGGGTCTGCTGGCCGGATCCGCGTTGCTGATCGGGGCGGTCGCCGGGTTCGCCGCGCGGGTGCCGCGCCGGATCACCGCGTCGGTCATGGCGTTCGGGGCGGGCGTGCTGCTCTCCGCGGTCTCCTTCGAGCTGCTCGCCAGGGCGCACGAGCAGGCCGGCCTGCTGCCGGTGGCGCTCGGGACGGCGGTGGGGGCGCTCGCCTACACCGGGGCGAACGTCCTGCTGGCCCGGCGCGGGGCGCGGCACCGCAAGCGCTCCGGCACCGAGCAGCCCTCCGAGCAGGAGCTGCCGGGCTCGGGTACGGCCATCGCGGTGGGCGCGCTGCTCGACGGCGTACCGGAGTCGGTGGTGATCGGCGCGAGCCTGCTGGGTGGCGGCAAGGTCAGCCTGGTCACCGTGGTCGCGGTGTTCCTCAGCAACGTGCCCGAGGGGCTGTCCAGCGCGGCGGGCATGCGCCAGGCCGGCCGTACCCGGCGCTGGATCCTCCTGCTCTGGGCGACCATCGCACTGGCCTCCGGCGTGGCCGCGCTGGCCGGGTACGCGCTTCTCGGCGGCGCCCCGCCCGCGGTGCTGGCCACCATCACCGCGCTCGCGGCCGGCGCGATCCTCGCGATGATCACCGACACCATGGTCCCGGAGGCGTTCGAGAACGCCCACCTGCTGGTCGGCCTGATCACCGTGCTCGGCTTCCTGGTCGCCTTCGCCTTCTCCCACGGCTGAGCCGGCTTAGCGCCGGGTTAAGGATTCCGCGCCGGCTCGTGCCGGAACGGGCCGCGCTCCTAGCATCGGGCGGTGCGCGTGAAGTCCGTTGTCGTCCTGCTCGTCCTCGGCCTCGCCACCGCCGCGCTGCCGGGCTGCGCCGGGGGTGAGCCGGCCGGCCCGCCCGCGCCGGCCGCCGCCACCCCGACGACCACTCCGGCCAGCACCCCGAGCGCCCGGGCCGGTCTCGGCACCGCCGGGCCCAGCGCCGCACCGTCGGCGGGCGCGTTCCGCGCCGGCAACCCGGACGGGCACGCCGCCGTGCCGGCCGAGGCGCGGGCCGTGGACACCTCGCGCCCGACGCGTACGGTCGGCATCGGCACCCCGGCGAGCTGCACCTCCGAGGCGGTGGTGCGGGCGGTGGCGGCTGGCGGGATCATCACCTTCGACTGCGGCTCGGCCCCGGTGACCATTCGGATGAAGGCGACCGCGAAGGTGGTCAACTCGCACGGCCCGCGGATCGTGCTGGACGGCGGTGGCAAGGTCACCCTGAGCGGTGGCGGCGAGCGCCGGATCCTCTACCAGAACACCTGCGATCAGGCCCAGGGCTGGACCACCTCGCACTGCCAGAACCAGGACCACCCGCAGCTCACCGTGCAGAACCTGACCTTCGCCGACGGCAACTCCACCGGCGACCGGACCGAGGGCGGCGGGGGCGGCGCGATCTTCGTACGCGGTGGCCGCCTCAAGGTGGTCAACACGCGTTTCGTGGACAACCGCTGCGACCGGACCGGCCCGGACCTCGGCGGCGCCGCGCTGCGCGTGCTCAGCCAGTACGGGAACAAGCCGGTCTACGTGGTGAACAGCAGCTTCAGCGGCGGGGTCTGCGCGAACGGCGCGGCGACCAGCAGCATCGGCGTCTCCTGGACCGTGCTGAACAGCGTCTTCCGCGACAACCGGGCGGTCGGCAGCGGCGCGAACCCGGCCCGGTCCGGCAGTCCCGGCGGCGGCAGCGGCGGCGCGATCTACTGCGACGGCAACGAGTTCACCGTGCGGATCGCCGGCACGATCATCGAGGGCAACACGGCGAACGAGGGCGGCGGCGCCGTCTTCTTCGTCAGCAACAACCGCACCGGCACGATGCGCGTCGAGAACTCGACGCTGCGCCGCAACCCCAGCAAGGGCTTCGAGACCCAGGGCTACCCCGGCATCTTCTTCCTCGGCGCCCGCCCACCCACGGTCGTCTCGTCCCGCCTGGCGCGTTGATCAGTAGGGGTTCGGGTGGCCGGGGAGGCGGGCCTTGAGGAGGGCGGTGGGCCGGCCGGGGAGGGTCGGAGCCGCCGACATCGGCGGGGAGGTGGTGCCGGTGCGGTGGGACATGCCGGCGAACAGCTCCCGGAGCGCCGTGACGCTGTCGAGCTTGGGGGTCCAGTCGAGTTCGCGCTCGGCGCGCTCGCTGGACATGAGCGGGGCATTCAGCGCCAGGTCGACCCAGCCGGTGTCCACCGGTTGCAGCCGCGCCCGCCAGGTCAGTGCCGCCGCCGCGCGCAGCACCGGGGTGGCCACCGGCACCGTCCAGCCGTGGAAGTGCCGGGCCACCAGCTCCGGGGTCAGCACCGGGTCCGCGGCCACGTTGAAGGCACCGCGTGCGTCACCCAGCACCGCCCGGGCGTACGCGTCGGCCACGTCGTCGGCGTGCACCGCCTGCATCCGCAGCCGCCGGTTCGTCGGGACCAGCGGGATCCGGCCGTACCGGAGCAGCCGCACCGGCGCCAGCGGGCCGAGGAAGTAGCGGCGGATCTCCGTACCGGCGTCCCGCTGGAAGGTCAGCCCCGGGCGCAGCCGCACCACCCGCAGCTCCGGGCGCTCCCGCTGCACGCCGTCCAGCAGCGCCTCCACCTCGGCCTTGTCCCGGCTGTACGACGACGTCTCGACCCCGGTCGCCGGCCAGTTCTCGCTCACCGGATGGTCCTTCGGGCCGGGCGCGTAGGTGCCCACCGACGAGGCGTACACCAGGGCGGGAACGCCGGCCCGGACGGTCGCCTCGATCACCGCGCGGCTGCCCCCGACGTTGGTCCGGTGCAGGACGCGCTGGTCGTGGCTGGGCTGGATCTGCCAGGCCAGGTGCACCACGGCGCGCGCCCCGGCGAAGGCCGCCGCCAGCCTCTCCACCGCGTCCGCCGCCCCGACGTCGCACGAGTGCCACTCCACCCCGTCGTACGGCTCACCGGCGTCCGGCCCGGGCAGCCGGCGGGCCACCCCGACCAGCTCCGCCCCGGACTCCCGCCGCAGCCGGCGCAGCAGCGCCGTCCCCACGTTGCCGGTCGCCCCCACGATCACGATGCGCATACCGGTGCCGTACCCACTGAAGCGGACAGCAACCGCTCACGGACGGGGGTTCGTACGCACCCAGCCCTTCTCCCCCTCGCGGCGCCCCTGGGTGGCGGCCAGGCAGCGCGGGCAGACGTAGCCCTCCGGATCGGCCTCGGTGAGCACGTCGGTGTCCGAGTAGTCGAACGGCACGTGCGGGAAGCGGCGCAGCCGGGTACGGCTGAGCGGGAGCCCGCAGACCGTCTGGTTCTGCGCGGGCAGCCAGGCGTGCACCTCGCCGCCGGGCCGGCGCACCCCGTCGGCCCCAGCCACCTCGCCGGACGCCGCCACCGCAGCCGTACCGCTCACCCTCATGCGTGTCCCGGTTCCCCAGCGGGGCGTCGTCATGCCCGCCGGCGCCCTTGGTGAGTCCGAAGATCGACAGGTGGGGAAGGCGGAAGCTCCGTGCGGGCGGGTTCCGGTAGCCTGGGCGGACGGGCCGCTAGCTCAATGGCAGAGCTGTGGACTTTTAATCCATAGGTTCAGGGTTCGAGTCCCTGGCGGCCCACTCCTCCTCTGGTCAGCGGCCCTTGTAGGGCCGCTGTCTTTCTATGCACGGCTCGTACAGCAGTAGCGCCTTACCGGTCCAGCGCCCTGCCGAGCCGCTTGAGGGCGTCGCGGGCCGGCAGCCGAGGAGACCACCGTGTAGATCTCCATGGTGATGGCGAACTGCGCATGCCGGAGGATCTGCATCGCTCTTCCGGGACGAGGCAGTCGAGGTGGAGGGATGAGGTGGGGTCCTGGCCGTGGCAGCATGCAGTGGTGACGCTTGATGATGAGCGGTACTTAGATGCCTTCGTTGACTACAGCAGAGGGCATCATTTCGTTCGGCTTGACGTCGAAGTGCCGCCAGAGACCCTGACTGAAGGGTTGGCCGGTCCCGACGACAACGTGCCACATGGCTCGTTGTGGTTGTCGGCGGGGCGGGCGGAGGCGCTGGCTAGGGCGTTGCTCAGTTGCGCGTCAGAGGTGAGGAAGCAGCAGCTTCAGACATAGGCCCTGACCAGGGCCGCTGTTGCCATGATCGGGGCGCCAACACCGTCACACTGCGGAAGCTGAATCGCGCGCGGTGGCGCTTGGTGTTGGGTCGCTTCCCGGCTTCCGCCGCTTCAGTCGGGCCACACCGATGATGTTCAGACCGACACCCCAGATCAGGAGCACGACGAGCCACTGGGCCCAATTCACTGCGCTCATCCGGCCCGAGAGCAGGTTCCGGACCGTGGCGTACGGGGTGAAGGCTTGCGCAGGCTGGAGGACGTCGACGCCGCCCAGCACGGCCCACAGGCCCAGCGGCAGCACGATGGTGGCGAGGCATGCGACGACAGCAGGCCGCAGTAGCAAGCCCAGCCCGGTCCCCACCAACTGGGCGACGATCTGCACCAGTACGCCGCCCAGCGCGATGGTTGCGGCGTGCCGCCACGGGTCCGGGGCGGTGCCCGCCGGCGCGAGCGCGAGAGCAGCGGCACAGACCAGGACCCCGAAGAGTCCGACAGCGGCGGCCAGGAGCGTCGCCGCCAGCAGGGTCGGGGTGAGCCGGGCTGTGCTGGGTGCCCGGCGCAGGTCGCGGGCCAGCAGGACGCCGAGGAACGGCACCGTCACCGACATCAGGCTCTGCACCGGGTCCGAGAGGGTGGAAAAGGTCAGATCGGCGGGCTGCTCAGCCGCGGTCATCGCCAGGGCGGCCAACAGGCCCAACAGCAGCGTGATCGCTATCAGCCACCGTCGGGGCCGCGTCCCGACGGAACGCCGGATCGCATCGAGAGTCGCCCCGCCAAAGCCGGTCGACTCCTCGTCGATGTCAACGGTGCGCTTCCTCAAATCCCTGCCTCCCATCCTGCCCTTTCCGTCAGTTTCTCCTATCCGGACCAAGCCGCGCTGTCCCGAACACGGGATCGAGGTCGAACTGTGGCCGATTCCGGTTCAGTCGTCCAGGTCGTAGTCGGATTCGCTGAGGAGGCCTGACACGAAGGTCTCGAAATTGGGGGCGAGGACCGTGATCTGGTAGTTCCTTTCCTGGTCGACGTGGACGACGGCCGGCTCTCCGGGCGAGCGGTAGTCAAGGGCGATCATGTCGTGACCCGCGGACGGACAGTCGGCGATGTAGACGCCGATGTCGGGGTAGCCCCACTCCGCTACCCAGAACGCGCTGCCGACCGCGCCGCAGAGGCTGAATCGAGCAGTTCGACCGATCGCCGCCAGTCTGTACACGCCGACGTGGTCCTCAGCCCAGGAGGTTCGGTCGGGTGCCGGGTGGGCGTCACGGGCAAACGAGCCGCCGTTGTGTCGACGGCTCAGGTCGACGTACGCGGCGGGCAGCCGGTGCCCAAGCTGCGCCTCTACCGCCCACAGAACCTCGTCGGTGAGCGGGGCCTCCAGCGGGCCCGATTCGTCGAAGACAGTGGTGGGATCGAGCACGGGCTGACTGTAGTTCGGTTGGCGTACGTTTCAGGACCTAAGCCAGCGCCTGGCCGAGCCGCCCGCCCTTCACACCGGCTACCGGCACATCGAGTCGATCAGTTCCTCGAAGCCGGGGAACTCTTCCCGCGCCGCGGTGATGGCCTCACCCGCCGACCTGCGCTGCGACGGCGCCCAGCGTTCGGCGATCTCCGTGAGGCGGGCATCCGGGCGCGGCTCATGTTCGTGGTCGGGGTATTCCGTCGCCTCCCAGGGACCGAAGCCGTCGGCGAGAAGCCAGAGATAGGCCCACAGATTCTGCGCCACGACTCCCGTCTCGCCCTCGGAACCGAGGAACACCACCGGCTGCTGCTCGATCGGCTCGCCATGACGCACGAGCCAGAATGCGGCGAGGCCGCCCGTGCCGTCCTGCCCGAAGACCCGGAACTCGGCTTCCCCAAGCTCCGCGTTCCCCGTCCAGGCCCGCCACCACTCGACGGTCTCACCGGCGTCAAGAAACTCGGGGTACGGCTCGAAGTCGACGCCCGCCCCGTTCCGGTAGTCGAAGCCGACCTCATGAGCTTCGGACAGCGGGGGCGGCAAGGCACGACTGTCGTCTTCCACGGCCGCACCCTATCGAGGCGGACCGACATGTCAGCTGCCGTGTCAGGGGCGTGTCAGGTGGGTGGCAGGCCGGGCGCCGATGGTGGTCCCCATGACGAACTCAGCGATCGCGGCTTCAGGGCTGCGGAAGGCGTACAAGGACAAGGTCGTCCTCGACGGCATCGACCTCGATGTCGCCGCCGGCACGATCTTCTCCCTGCTCGGCCCGAACGGGGCGGGCAAGACGACGACGGTCAACGTGCTGACCACCTTGATGAAGGCCGACGGCGGCACGGTACGCGTCGCCGGCCACGACGTGGCGACCGAGACCAAGGCCGTACGCGCGGCCATCGGGGTCACCGGTCAGTTCGCCGCCGTGGATGAGCTGCTGACGGGCCAGGAGAACCTCCAGTTGATGGCGGATCTCAAGCGTCTTGGCTCGGGTGAGAGCAAGCGGGTCGTCGCCGACCTGCTGGAGCGGTTCGACCTGACGGAGTCGGCGCAGAAGATGGCGGCGACCTATTCCGGGGGCATGCGGCGGAAGCTGGATCTGGCCATGACCCTGGTCGGCAAGCCCCGGATCATCTTCCTCGACGAGCCGACGACGGGCCTGGATCCGCGCAGCCGCCGGACGATGTGGGACATCATCCGCCAGCTGGTGGCCGAGGGCGCCACCATCTTCCTGACCACCCAGTACCTGGAGGAAGCCGATCGGCTCGCGGACCGGATCGCGGTGCTCGATCAGGGCAAGCTGGTCGCCCAGGGCACTCCCGCCGAGCTCAAGCGCCTGATCCCGGGCGGTCACGTCCGGCTCCGGTTCGCGGGCGACCTCGAACTCGACTCCGCGATGCGGGTCCTGACCGACGCCGCGCGGGACGGCGAGGAGGACCTGACCCTGCGGGTTCCCAGCGACGGTGGGGCGAGATCGGTGCGCGCCCTGCTGGCACAGCTCGACGCACATTCCATCGAGGTCGAGGAGTTCTCGGTGCACACGCCGGACCTCGACGACGTCTTCCTTGCCCTGACCGGCCGTACCAACACGAAGGTGAACGCATAATGAGCAGCGCGATGACCATGTTGGGTCGCAACTTCAAGCACACTCTCCGGAACCCGGTCGCGGTGTTCAACGCGGTCCTGTTCCCGATCGTCCTCATGCTGATGTTCGTCTTCGTCTTCGGCGGCGCTTTCGACATCGACGGCAAGTACATCGACTACGCGACGCCGGGAATGATCGTCTTGACGATCTGCTACGGGTTGAGCGCGACCGCGCTGGCCGTGAACTCCGACATGACGAAGGGGATCATCAACCGGTTCAAGGTGATGGACATCTCCCGCAGCGCCGTGCTGAGCGCGCATGTCGCCGCCACCATGCTCCGTAGTCTGATCGCCATCGCGGCCCTCATCGGAGTGGCCTTCGCGCTGGGATTCCGGCCGGCGGCGAGCCCCCTCGAATGGCTCGCCACCATCGGTTTCATCGTCCTGGTCTCCTTCGCGACCACCTGGATCACCGTCGCCCTGGGACTGGCCGCCAAGACCCCGGAAACGGCGGGCCTGGTCTCCGTGCCGCTGGTCATGCTGCCGTTCCTGAGCAGCGCGATCGTGCCGGCCGAAACGATGGGCCCGGGGGTGCGGCAGTTCGCCGAGTACCAGCCCTTCACGCCGATCATCGAAACGGTGCGCGGGCTGCTGACCGGTGACCCGTCCGGCAACAGCGCGATCGTCGCCGTCATCTGGTGCGCCGGGATCGCCCTGGTCGGATACGTGTGGTCGCTCTCCACCTTCAAGAAGCGAGCCTGACCAACCGGAGCGGTTGCCCCGCCCGCCAAGAAGCACGAGGAGAGGTTGTCATGCCCACATTCGCCACGCCGACCCCCATCGCCGCCACCGTGGAGGTCGCCGGTGCCCGGGTGCGGATCACCGCGAGCGACCGGACCGACACCGTGGTGCTGGTCGAACCCATCGACGAGGCGAGCCGCAAGGACGTCAAGGTGGCCGAGAAGACCAAGGTCGACTTCACCGGCGGTCAGCTGTCGGTCAGGACGACCGCCGCCGGGGACAAGACCGGATCGGTCGCCATCACGATCGACCTGCCCACCGGCTCCGGCCTGGCCGCCTACCTGGCGCACTCGGACGTGCATGCCGACGGCTCGTTCGGCGAGTGCGAGCTGCACCTGGCATCGGGTCGGGCCCAGCTCGATCGCGTCGGCGCGCTGCGGGCGAACGTCGCGTCCGGTGAGGTCGCGATCGGCCACATCGCCGGACGCGCCGACATCGACGGCGGGGCGTTCACGATGCGGATCGGCGAGGTCGAGGGCAGGGTGGGGCTCTCGAACTCGGGCGGGCAGGCCTGGATCGGCCACGCCTCGGCCGACCTCGATCTCAGCAGCGGTAGCTGCGACTTCGACATCGACCGTGCCGACGGCAGCGTCACCGCCGGGACAGCCAGCGGCGCCATTCGGATCGGCCGGCTGACGCACGGTCACGCGAAGCTGATGAACGGCTCAGGAAACATCGAGGTCGGCATCAGCGAGGGCACCGCTGCCCACATCGACGCCAACAGCGAGCGCGGGTCGGTGCGCGACTCCGTGTCGCCGCAGGGGAACCCTGACCCGTCGGACACCAAGGTCTCGGTTCACGCCCGCACGCGGCACGGCGACGTCGTCATCCGACGTGCCGCCACTGACCGCTAGAAAGCGAACGTGACCTCGACCAGCTCGGAGGAGCTCGTCCGCGCACCCTCCTGCGTCACCTCGGCGAACCGCGCTTCGCCGAGGTGACGCCGTGCGTCCCGCTCGATCCGCGCCGCATCCGGATGGGCGCGATCCGGCAATCCGCGCACCGCGACACTTGCCCCGAGCAGCCGCGCCGCCTGCTCGTACTGTTCCTGCCGGACTGCCAGGTCCGCGACCCCGACGAGTATCTGGGCGATCAGGAAGGCGTGTCCCGCCTCGGACGCTGCCTGCCAGGCCGCCACGCGGTGGGTACGAGCCTCACGGAGGTCGTCGGCCAGGTAGCCGAGCACGTCGTGTATGCCCGCGCGGATATGCGTCTGCTCCGCGTCGTCGCCCAGAAGGGCGGTCGCGATGCCGAGTTGGTGGCGCGCCTCCGCGGCGTCACCGCCCCGACGCGCGAGCTCCGCCTTGGCGAGCGCCAGCTCGAACAGGGCATCCGGCCAGGTGACCCGTTCGGCGCACCGCTCGGCCTCGGCGATGGCGGCCGCGCTGGAGTCTCGATCGCCGTGCAGCCAGTAGAGCAGGGCCTGTTGCGTCCGTAGCCGGATGACGTCCTCGACGGCGCCGACCTCGGTGACCACCGCGATCGCCTGTTCGTAGTGCGCACAGGCACCGGCAAACTCACCGCGCAACGCGAGTTGCCCGGCCAGCTCGGCCAGAGCCAACGACATCCCGAATCGTTCGCCGAGCGTCCGGAACTCGGCGAGCGCCATCTCAAGACCGGCCTCCGCGTCCCGGCCGCCCTGACCGAACATGATCCGCATCTTGCCGGCCTGCCAACGGGCCAGGGCGCGTACCCAGGGGTCGTCGTTGTCCAGCAACGGCTCCCACGCGGTCACCGCGGCTTCCGGCGCCTGCAGCATGCGTTCCAGCGGGTCGACCAGTCTCAGCAGCGGGTTGGGGTGCCGACTCTGCTGACTGAACCGGTACGCCTTGTGGATCCATTCCGCGCCCTGGTGTTCGTCGCCCCGCCCGGAGGTCACGAAGAGCACGATCAGCGCGTACGCCATGGCCCGGACGTCATCGGTCACCTCGCCGGGGAGGTCGGTGGCCGCGATCATCAGCTCGATGCCCTCGGCCCGGCGGCCGCCGAGCCACCAGTACCAGCCGGCGGCCGCCGCGAGCCGCATTGCCGCCTGCGCCTCACCCGCCGCGATCGCCCCCCGCATCGCGGCACCGATGTTGTCGTGCTCCGCCTCGAGCGTGGCGAGCCATTCCAACTGCTCGGCGCGGCGAAGATGCGGCTCCGCGGTCTCGGCGAGCTCGGTGAAGTAGGCGAGATGTGCCCGGCGAGCCAGGTCCGATTCCCCCGCTTCGGCGAGCCGGTCCGCGGCGTACTCCTTGATCGTGCTGATCATCCGGTAGCGCGGTGCGCCGTCGCCCTCGGTGACCAGCAGCGACTTCTCGGCCAGCGAGGTGAGCAACTCGAGCACCTCGTCCTGCTCGACCGCGTCGCCGGCGCAGACCCGCTCGGCCGCCTCCAGGCTCGTCCCGCCCGAGAACACCGACAGCCGGCGCAGGACCGTCCGCTCGGCGTCGGTGAGCAGTTCCCAGCTCCAGTCGACCACCGCGCGCAGCGTCTTGTGTCGCGGCAACGCGGTACGGCTCCCGCTGGTCAGCAGGCGGAACCGGTCATCGAGCCGGTTGGCGAGTTGCTCGATGGTCATGGTGCGCAACCTGGCGGCGGCCAGTTCGATCGCCAGCGGCATCCCGTCCAGCGCCCGGCACACGCGCGCCATCGTCGACAAGGTGTGTTCGTCGACTCCGAGGTCCCTGCGAACCGCACCCGCCCGGTCGCGCAGCAGACGGACGGCCGGGGAGGATGCGATCTCGCCCGGGCCGGCGTCGGTCGGCACGGCCAGCGGCTCGACCAGCCACAGCGCCTCACCGGTGATGCCGAGCGGCTCCCTGCTGGTGGCCAGGATCCGCAGCCGTCGGCATTCCCCGAGCACCCGATCGGCGAACCTCGCCGCCGACTCGATCACGTGCTCACAGTTGTCGAGGATCAGCAGCGCCTCCCGCTCGCGGATCGCGGCAATGAGCCCGTCCGCCGGGTCCGCGCTCGGTGCCGCGCCGAGCAGGGCATCCCGGAGCCCGAGCCCGGTGAGCGTCGCCTGCGCGACGTCACCGTCGGCGCCGATGGCGGCAAGTTCCACCAGCCAGACCCCGTCGGGCAGGTCGCCGGCCATCGTGCGTGCGGTTTCCGTGGCCAGCCTGGTCTTGCCCGAACCGCCAGGCCCGATCAGGGTGGTCAGCCGGTGCTCCGCGATGAGCCCGCGGACCGCGGCGACATCAGCTTCCCGGCCGACGAAGCTGGTGAGCTCGGCACGGACGTTGGTCTTCCGGGTCTCCTCCCGCCGGCCCAACTCGCCCCGCAGCAGCGCCGTGTGCAGGGCCGACAACTCCGGCGAGGGGTCGACACCCAGCGCGTCGGCCAGGGCTTCCCTCGTGCGTTCGTAGGTGAGCAGGGCCTCGGCGTCGCGGCCGGCGGCCACCAGGGCGCGCATCAGCGCAGCGACCAGCGGTTCCCGCAGCGGATGCGCGGTCACGGCGTCGGTCAGTTCCCCGACCACCTCCGCGCCGTGGCCGAGACCGACCTCCGCTTCGAAGCGATCCTCCATCGCCGTCAGGCGCAGCCCCTCGAGCCGCGTCACCGCCGCGTCGAACGCTCTGCTGTTCTCCAACCCGACATCCTGCATGGCGGCACCGCGCCACAGGGCGACGGCTTCGCGCAGCAGCCGAACTCGCTGGAGACCCTCCTCCTGGCGAGCCCGGCCGAGGAGGCGTTCGAACCGCAGGGCGTCGACCGCGCCTGGGTCCACCACCAGTCGGTAGCCGCCCGTCTGCCCCTCGATCACACCTCCGGGCAGCGCCTTGCGCAGCCGGGAGGCCAGTCGTTGCAGGGCATTCGCCACGTCCGCGGGTGGGTTCTCACCCCAGATCCAGTCGATGAGCGTCGCCTTCGAGACGACGCGGCCTGGTTCGAGTGCCAGGGCGATCAACAGCGCGCGCAACCGGGCGCCCGGCACGTCGGCCAGGATGCCGTCGTTCGTGTGAACCTCGAATGATCCGAGCATCCTGACCTGCACCCACTGATCCTCCCACGGCGGCTCGCCCTTGCCGGATCGCCCTTTGGGCGCCGCCTGAGCCGAGATCCGATCCCGGGCGGAACACCGCCCGCTGTCCCCCTGTAACGCCCCGCGCATCGACGACGCCGGATGAGTGGAGGCAGTTGATCTCCACGGTCCGCCGCCCGGCGGGCCGTTGCCCGCGACGTGAGGAAGTCATGCGACCGAACTCCCTGTCCCGCTCGCTCCGACGTGTCGTCCCCACCACCCTGGCCGCCCTCGCCCTCGGCGCGGCGGCTCTCCCGGCCGACGCGGTGGCGGCCGGGAAGACCCAGCCCGACCTGGCCGTCGACCTCGTGATGACCGATGTGGTGAACCCGGCGGAGGGCGAGACCTTCTCCGCCCAGATCGACCTGCGCAACTACGGCAACGGCGACTCGGGTCCGGTGAAGGTCACCGTCGCGGTGCCCGCGGGCCTGCGCACCACGACCCCGTACGCCGGCACCGGGTGGACCTGCGCGGCGGCGAGCGCCACCAGTTACTCGTGCGCGTACCCGGCGCTGCTGGCCGGGCAACGGAGCCGGCTGAACGTGCCGTTCGAGGTGGCCGGCGCGACGCCCGGCACCACCGTGCCGATCACCGCCACGATCGCCCCCGACAAGCGGGAGTCGAACACCGGCAACAACACCGGTTCGGTGACGGTGGCCATCGCCGGCACCGCGGTGATCCGCGGCATCGTCTGGCACGACCTGGACGGCGACGGGCAGCGCGAGGAGGGCGAGCCCGGCATCGGCCCGGAGGGCGTCCTCCGGGTGTCCCTCTGGTCGCCGCAGGGACAGGCGACCGGGGGCGGCTCGGCCACCGTGGAGCCGGACGGCACCTGGTCCATCACGGCGCGCACCGAGCAGCTCTACCAGGTGCGGGTGGAGGCGACCAACCAGTACGACACGACCGCCGGGAACGTGGGTGACGACGCCACCGACTCGGACCTGGTGACGGCGTACCAGTGGGACCCGACCCTGCTCGCCGCCAGCGCCGAATTCCACGCCCAGCACGGCGGCGAGTACGTCGTCGACGCCGGCCTGGTGACCCGGAGCTGATCCCGGCAGCCGCCCGCCCGGGGACCCGAAACCCGGGCGGGCGGCCGGCGGGGGAGCAAACCCTCCCCGCTTCGTCACCTGTCGGCCGCGCACCGACCCTGGTTGTCTCTCTCCCGACGGGATCTTGAGAGAAAGCAGGGTTTCCCATGTCGATGCTCCGCCGTACCCTCGCCACCGCGACCGTGGCCCTCGCCGCCGGCGCCGTCGCCCTGGTCGACGCCTCCCCGGCGCTGGCCAGCACCCCGGCGAGCTGCTCCAGCGTCCGCCAGATCGGCACGACCCGCGTGCTCACGGTCGGCGGCATGCAGGCCGCCTCGGTGAAGCAGTACTACGGCTGCGGCTACAACTACGCCTACATCTACGTCTGGGAGCAGTACCGGGCCAGCCACTCGAACTGGGACCTGTACGTGCACGTCATCGACGAGTCGGACAGCGGCACCGACTACGGGGTGGGCGAGCTGAGCAACACCACCCGGGCGGAGCTGTGGGGCAAGCCCGCCAACACGGCCGCGCACTGCACCCACGTCACCGGCTACCTCAACTCGACGGGCGGGTCGACGAGCACGGTCTGCTGACCTTCGCCCGCCCGACGTCCCGGGCCGTACCTGGGGGCGGCCCGGGACATCCCCGGTTCCACCACGACCACCGATCCGCCGAAGGGGGGCGGGGCCGGCCGGCCGCCCGACCGGCCCCGGTGGCGACACTCGACGGTCCGTGCCCTGCTCGGGGCACGGACCGTCGGCGTCCCCGGTGGAGGGTGCACCCGAGCGTCCGAGGCCGTCGCGACCCGTCGGTAGCATTCAGCGGCGATGGTCCACAGCGAACAGCCGGTGACGCACCGCCCCGCGGCGGGCGCCGCCGTCGACCTGGGGATCGCCGGGTGCACCGACGCCGTCGAGGTCGGGCGGGGCGGGTTCGGCGTCGTCTACCGGGCCTGGCAGGCCGACTACGCCCGCTGGGTGGCGGTGAAGGTGCTCGCCGCCGACTGGGGCGGGCCGTCCCGCGCCCGCTTCGAGCGCGAACTCCGCACCCTGGGCCGGCTCTCCGACCACCCGCACATCGTCACCCTGCACCAGGCCGGCCGGACCGCGGCCGGCAACCCGTACCTGCTGATGGCGTACGAGGAGGGCGGCTCGCTGGGCGACCGGCTGCGCCGCGGGACGGCGGGTGACTGGCGGGCGGCCGTCGCCGGCGGGATCGCGGTGGCCGGCGCGCTGGAGACCGCGCACCGGGCCGGCGTGCTGCACCGCGACGTGAAGCCGGAGAACATCCTGGTCTCCGGCTACGGGGAGCCGAAGCTGGCCGACTTCGGCCAGGCCCGGCCCGGCGCGGAGCGCCCCGGCACGCGCGCCCGGGTCACCGCGAGCGTGCTGCACGCCGCCCCGGAGGTGCTGCGCGGCGAGCCCGCCTCGGTGGCCGCCGACGTATACGCGCTGGCGTCGACCGTGCTGCACTGGATCCGCGGCGCACCGCCCTTCACGCCCGGCGACGGGGAGTCCACCGCGTCGCTGCTGCGCCGGATCGCCGCCGACCCGATGCCGGACCTGCGCTTGCTCGGCGTACCCAACGGGGTGTGCGCGGCGCTGGAGCGCGCGCTGGCCAAGGATCCGGCGCGGCGGCCGGGGTCGGTCGCGGAGTTCGCCGGGGAGCTGCGCGCGGCGCAGGCGGCGGCCGGGCTGCCGGTGACCCCGTTCGTCCCGGGTGACGTGGCCGCCGATGTCGGGGCGCGGCCGGCGTCGCCGGCCGGCTCGGCGCCGTCGCTCTCCGCCCGCCGCCGCGCGGCCCTCGCCCTCTCCGCCACGGTGGCACGACCCTCCCGGGTACGCCGGCACGCGCTGCGCCGGACCGTGGGCCTGGCGGTGGCGCTGGCGGCGGTGCTGGCCACCGGGTACGCGCAGGCCCCGCCCCCACCCGCCCCGGTGAGCCTGCCCGAGCGGGTCGAGCTGGGCGAGTTGACGCTGTACGCGGAGTCGGCGGAGCGGCCGGTGCGGGTGCGCAACCGTGCCGATCACCCGGTGACCCTGGGCGGGGTGACGGTGGGCGGCCCGTCCCGGGACGAGCTGCGGATCGTCGCGGACGGGTGCGGGTCGCGCCGGCTCGCCGCGGGGGCCGAGTGCGAGGTGCGGCTGGTCGCCAGGCCCCGGACGGCCGGGTCGGTCCGGGCGGTGCTGGAGCTGACCGTGGCCGGCCGGCGGCTCGGCACCACGCTCGCCGGCACGGCCACGCCCCGCAAGGCCAGCCAGGACGACGCGCCGCCCGGCCGCTGCTACGCCGACGCCTACCAGATCGGCGTCTCCGCCTACGGGTACGCGGGCGGCCTGCGCGCCATCTCGGTCAAGCAGTACTGGTCGCCGAGCTGTCGGGCCGCCATGGCGTACGTCTGGGTGTGGAAGCAGTACCGGGACAACGTGTCGACCGGCGGCGGCACCTGGACCGTCGACCTGGCGGTACGGGCGGGCGGACCGCGGACGCGGCAGCGCGCCACCGGCCAGCCGTACGAGCTGTGGACCGAGCCCTGGCCGTCGGCGGGGCGGTGTGTCACCGCCACGGCCACGGTGACCGTCACCCGTTCCGGCGCGGTGACCACGGCGACCACCGAGCCGTGGTGCGACCGGTGACCGGCGGCTGGTTCGAGGTGTACGGCAGCGGACCGGTGCGCCTCGTCCCGCTCAGCGTGGACACGCTGACCATCGGCCGGGCCCCCGGCAACGAGCTGCCCATCGACAGCCGGCTGGTCTCCCGGCTGCACGCGCTGGTCGAGCGCTTCCCGTCCGGCTGGATCATCCGCGACCTGGGCAGCACCAACGGCACCACGGTCAACGGGGCGCCGCTACGCGAGGCCCGCACCCTGCGCGACGGCGACCGGGTGGAGGTCGGTCCGGCGCGGCTGCTGTTCCGCGCCCCCGGGCAGCTCACCGGCACGAGCACGGTCGATGTCGAGCCGCCGCCCGCCCCGCCGGCGCTCACCCGCCGGGAGACGGACCTGCTCGACGCGCTGTGCCGCCCGTACCTGGCCGGGGGCGACACCTTCCCGGAGCCGCCGGCGGTGCGGGGGCTGGCCGGCACGCTGGGCGTCAGCGAGAGCGCGGTGAAGAAGCACCTGACCCGGCTGTACGACAAGTTCGGCCTGGTCAGCAACGACGACCGGCGCCGGTCGCGGCTGGCGGCCGAGGCGGTCCGCCGGGGCGCGGTGGGCTGACCGGGCGACTCCGGTGGCGGTCGGCCCTCCCGCCGGGCGCCGATGTGTAGCACGCTGGGCGACACACCGTTGACCCGTCGTGTCCATGATCCGGCTGTCGACGCCGTCCACCTGGTACGACGGTGGGACCAGTCGAGCCGAGGAGGTACCGATGACCAGTGGGCGGGAGACCGTGGAGGTCGACCCGGTGGTGTTCCGCGCCGTCTACGACTCGCCCGCCTCGCTGCCGGGCCGGCACCGTTGGACCACCCCGGAGGCGGACGTGCGCCGGCTGGAGAAGCTGTTGAACATGCCGGCGCGCAGCATCGGCGCCCCGCTCTGGGTGAGCGGCGACGAGCCGGACTGCCCGAAGTGCGGTCGCCGGGTGAACTGGTACGACATCGTCTCCTCCGCGCTGCACGGGGTGCACGACCGGGGCATGATCGCCCGGGTCATCCTCGGCGAGCGCAAGTACGTCAACACCGAGGTGCCGGCCGCCATCCCCGGCGTGCACTGCGCCGACTGCCGCACCCCGATCGAGGGGCTGCGCAGCTTCAAGTGCCACAACTGGGCGTACGCCTTCGAGGCGCTGGAGGAGATTGTCGAGCGGATGTCGGGCGTGCCGGTTCAGCCGGCGCCGCCCGCGTCCGCCTGACCGCGCCGGGCCGGCCGCCGGCCGGGCGGTGACGGCGGCTCGGGACCGGGGTCCGGCACCGGCGGCATCGGCCGGTCGACCGGCGCCGCCCCGGTCACCCGGAGCCGTTCGCCGTGGTGCCACAGCTCGACGGCGTCGGCCGGGCCGGCGTCGGGCAGCTCGTAGCGGGCCGTGCCGGGGGTGAGCGTGACCCGCAGCCGGTGCCCGTGCCAGCGCAGGTGAAAGGCGAGCCGGGTGATCCGGCGGGGCAGCCGCGGGTCGAAGGAGAGCACCCCCCGGTCGTCGCGCAGCCCGCCGAAGCCCTGCGCCACCACCAGCCAGGCCCCGGCCAGCGAGGCCAGGTGCAGCCCGTCGGCGGTCTTGTCGCCGAGGTCCTCGAGGTCCTGCAACGCCGTCTCGGCGAACAGGTCGTACGCCAGGTCGAGGTGGCCGACCTCGGCGGCGAGGACCGCCTGCGCGGAGGCCGACAGCGAGGAGTCCCGGACGGTCCGGGCCTCGTAGTAGGCGAAGTTGCGAGCCTTCTCGGCGGCGGTGAACTCGCCCGGGCAGCGCAGCATCGCCAGCACCAGGTCGGCCTGCTTGACCACCTGCCGGCGGTAGAGCTCCAGATAGGGGAAGTGCAGCAGCAGCGGGTAGTCGTCCGCGCGGGTGTTCGCGAAGTCCCACTCGGGCTGCTCGGTGAAGCCGGCCGACTGCTGGTGCACCCCGCGCTTGCCGTCGTACGGGACGTGCACCGCGTCGGCGGCGGCCCGCCAGCCGGCGATCTCGGCCGGGTCCACGCCGAGCCGGGCGGCCGCCTCCGGGAGGCGCTCGGCGGCGTCGGCCGCGCCGCGCAAATTGCGCCGGGCCATCAGGTTGGTGAAGAGGTTGTCGTCGACCAGCGCGGAGTACTCGTCGGGGCCGGTGAGCCCGGTCAGGTGGAAGGTGCCGGTGTCGGACCAGTGGCCGTACCGGTGCCAGAGCCGCGCGGTCTCGACCAGCAGTTCGACGCCGCAGTCGGCGAGGAACTCCGCGTCGCCGGTGGCCGCGACGTAGCGCAGCACCGCGTCGGCGATGTCGGCGTTGACGTGCAGCCCGGCGGTGCCGGCCGGCCAGTAGCCGGAGCACTCCCGGCCGCCGAGGGTGCGCCACGGGAAGGTGGCGCCGGCCAGTCGCAGCTCGGCGGCGCGGTCCCGGGCCTCGGGCAGGTGCGCGTGCCGCCAACGCAGCGCCGAGCGGGCCAGCCCCGGCGCGAGGTACGTCAGCACCGGCAGCACGTAGCTCTCGGTGTCCCAGAGCACGTGGCCGTCGTAGCCGTTGCCGGTCAGGCCCTTGGCCGGGACGGTCCGGTCGCCCTCGGCCCGGCCGGACTGGAGCAGGTGGAACACCGCGAAGCGGACCGCCTGCTGGAGTTCCCGGTCGCCGTCCAGCTCGACGTCGGCGGTGGCCCAGGCGGCGTCGAGGGCGGCCCGCTGCGCGTCGAGCAGGGCGGCGAACCCCTCGGCCCGGGCCGCGTCCGCCTCCGCGACGGCCAGGTCGGCCAGCTCGTCGGCCGGGGTGTCCTCGACGTGCGCGCACTCGTACGCGGCGAACCGGGTGACCCGGATCCGCTCGCCGGGGCGCAGCGACCCGGTGACCGCCAGCCGGAACCGGTCGGGGGTGAGTTCGGTGTCGGTCGCGGCGGTGTCCGGCGCGTCGATCCGGTGGGCGACCGCGACGGCGACCCGCTGGGCGCTGTGCTCGGTCCGGTGCACGAGCACCCCGTCGGTGCCGTGGTGCCGACCGGTCTCGGCGCTGAGCGGGTCGTGGATCACCGCGGCGGCGCGCGGGTCGTCGGCGCGCTCCGGCACCCGCTCGTTGGCGAGCAGGTCGGCGGAGACCCGCACCTCGACGGGGCCGTCCAGCGGCTCGACCTGGTAGTCGACCGCGGCTACCGGCCGGCGGGGCAGCGAGACCAGCCGGGTGCTGCGGACCCGGACGCCGTGCCCGCCCGGCGAGATCCACTCGGTCTCCCGGCGGACCACCCCGGCGCGCAGGTCGAGTTCCCGCTCGTGCCGCCGGACCGTCCCGGTCCGCAGGTCCAGCGGCTCCCCGCCGACCCAGAGCCGGACCAGCGCGGCGTTCGGGGCGCTGATCACGCTGTCGCTCTGCTCGGGGAAGGCGTACCCGCTCTCCGGGAAGCTCAGCTCGCGCCGCTCGTGGAACCCGTTGAGGTAGGTCCCCGGCATCTCGTAGGGCTCGCCCTCGTCGAGGGTGCCGCGCCACCCCACCCAGCCGTTGCCCAGCGCGAAGATCGACTCGGTTGCGCCGAGCCGGTCCAGGTCCGCCGCGGTACGGCGGATCCGCCAACTCTCCTCGCCCTCGGGTGTGTGCGGCACGGGTCCTCCTGAGATCGGCGCCCGAGACGTCGGGTGCCCCGACAGTCATTCCCCCACCACCCTCCAGGTGAACGGAGTATGAACAGTTGGTGAGGTGATTCATGACTGACGCCGTGGTGACCGATGTTCCGGATGTCAGTGCCGACTGGTACCACGACATCGTCGAGTTCGCCGACCGCACGCCGGAACCGGTCCACTGGTTCGCCGTGCACTTCACCGAGGGGGCGATCGTCCTGCTCGGGGTCCTGCTGGTGCTGGCCGCGCTGACCCGGCTGGTCGGCGGCGACCTCCGGGGCCGGGCGCTCGCCCTGGCCGCCCCCGTCGCGGTGGTCTGCGCGTACGCCTCCAGCGAGGGGTTGAAGACCCTGATCGCCGAGGACCGGCCCTGCCGCAGCCCCGCCGACCTGGTGATCGTGGCCGGGCACTGCCCGCCGGCCGGCGACTGGTCGTTTCCGAGCAACCACGCCACCATCGCGGGCGCGCTGGCCGCCGCCGCGCTGCTGCTGCACCGCCGGATCGGCCTGGTGGCCGTCCCGCTGGCCGTGCTGGCCGCGTTCTCCCGCACCTTCGTGGGCGTGCACTATCCGCACGACGTGGCCGCCGGCCTGCTGCTCGGCGTGCTGGTCGGCACCCTGCTCACCCCGATGCTGGCCCGCCCGGTCGCCGACGTCCTGCGCTGGCGGGTGCGCCGCGCCGCCACCCGTCCGGCCGTCCGACCCGCGCGGCGCTGATCCGCCCGCCGCCGCTCAGGTCGTCAGGACGAGGGTGAGGGCGGCGCCGAGGATGAGGAACGGGCCGAAGGGCAGGTGGCTGGACCAGCGGACCCGGCGGGCCGCCAGCAGCGCCAGGCCGGCCACCGCGGCAAGGGTGACCGCGAGCACCAGCCCCGCCACCAGCACCGGCCAGCCGTACCAGCCGAGCAGCGCGCCGGCGCCGAGCGCCAGCTTGGCGTCGCCGAGGCCGAACCCGCGCCGGCCGAGCAGCAGGGTGGTCGCCGCGAAGCCCGCGCCGAGGGCGAGCCCGGCCGCGGTGGCCCGCAGCCAGGGCGCCGGGCCGGGCCCGGCCAGCCCGGCCACCCCGAGCAGCACCCACGCCCCGGCCGCCGCCGGCCAGGTCAGCCGGTCCGGGAGCCGGTGCGTCGCCGCGTCGACCAGGGCCAGCGGCACCGCCCAGGCCAGCCACCAGGCGACCGCCGCCCGCGCGCCGGCCGGCCCGCCGGTCAACGCCACCGCGGCCACCGCCACGACCAGGGCGATCTCGACCACCATCGGCGCCGCGCCGACCCGCGTCCGGCAGGACGGGCAGCGGGCCGCCGGCCCGAGCGCCGGCAGCGGCCGGTCCAGGCCGATCGGCGCGCCGCAGCCGGCGCACCCCGCCCGGTCGGGCACCCCCGGGGGTACGGCGTAGCGGGCGACCGCCAGCCGCAACAGCGGCACGACCGCGAGAGCGGCCAGCAGCCGGACGACGGGACGGCGGGCGGGGGCCGTCGATGCGGCGGCCCGCACCCGTTCGGCGGTCACGCCGGCTCTCCCGGACGGTCGCACACCGTTCCACTCTGGAGCACGCAGAGTGAATTTCGCCCGATCGTCGTGTCACGGATGGCGCGGAAACCGGCACCCCGCCTGCGGCGGGCCGGGTCGGGGCGACCGGCCGCCGGCGACCGGTAGGCGGGGTCGGGGCCAGGGGGACGGATCGGACCAGAGGGACCGTTGCCCCCCAATCCGCCGCCCGACGACCCCCGCCCGGGACACCGGATGTCGCGTGCGGGTGAACGCACTCCTGCCGCCGGCCGACCCACCCGACAGCCGTTCGTCGTCGTCCGGACACCCACCGGCCGCCACCACCCGTCATCACTGAGAGTGTTCGAATGAATTGCCTCTGTTGCATCGGCGGACGTCAGCCTATGCTCGCCCCTTGGGTACGACGCAACCCCCGATCAATTGGCGTCGGAGGCCGACAGGAGACATCAGGTTTCGAATTCGTTAAAAATCAGTCCAGGTAAATGTAGCGGTAGCAGTCGCGGCCCGGCCGTACACATCCGGGCACGCTTCCGCATGCCCGGAGTGCGTTGACGCGACCACTTCGGGCCGCCACCGAGGAGGACCCGGCGTTGCGCACACGGCAATCCCGCCGATGGGAGATCTGCCTGCTCAGCATTGCCCTGCTTGCCCCGGCGGCCGGCTGCGGCACCGAGCCGGAGGGGGCGGCCCGCCCGCTGACCGGGCGCGCCGCGGCACCAGCCGCGCATTCCACCGTCGAGGAGGAATCAGCCGGAAAAGCCGCGCTCGCCGCCTATTCCGGCTATCTCGACGCGTCCCAGGCGGCCAGCGCGCGCAGCGATCCCGGTCATCCCGCACTGGCCCGATTCGTGGCGGATCCGCTGCTGACGCGGGTGCGGATGGCAATTCGTGACGCGAAGGAGCACGGCGCGATGCGTACCGGAAAACTCGTTTCCGATCCCACCGTGGTCTCGGTCGACCTCACCGCCGATCCGCCCACCGTGGAGATCCAGGACTGCCTGGACGCCACCGGCTACCGCCTCGTCTACGCCAAGGACCACCGGGTCGTCCCCGGCACCCGCGGCGGTCGCCACCTCGCCAGCGCCACCGCCACCCGCTACCCCGACGGCCGGTGGCTGATCAGCGCCGGCGCCGGACACCAGGACCAACCGTGTTGACCTGGGGAGGAAGGGGTGTCCCGGCCCGCCCGACCCGGGCCGGGACGCCCCGCCGGCTGCTGCTCACCGCCGGCCTGACACTGCTGCTGACGCTGACCGGCGCGCCGGCCCGCGCCGGCAACCCCGGCGGCGAGTGCCCGCCCGGGCAGAACGACTGCAACGTGTGGGACGACGAGCCGGGCACCCCGGGCGGGCCGGGCGGCGGTGGCGATCCCGGCGGTGGAGGCGGGGCCGGCGGCGGCGCCGCGAAGTGCCAGTGGAACGGCCGGGTCATCCCCTGCTACGACGACCTGCTCGGCTGGTTCAACAACGGCGACGGCTGCTACTACAAGCTGGCCGAGCCCCAGCCCACCGCCCCCGAGGGCAAGCAGTGGTACGTGCAGACCTGCAACGGCGGCGACCTGGGCGCGCAGACCGTCGTGCTGCGCGACGGGCCGCCGCCCGGCTACGGCGCGCCGCCCGACCCCGAGGAGCTGGCCCGCCGCGCGCTGGCCTCGATCTCGCTGCTGCCGCCCCGGGTCGCCGTTGCGCCCCGGCGCAGCAGGGGTCCCGGCCTGGTCGGGCTGCCGGTCTGGATGTGGGCCAGCGGCGGGGCGTCCTACTTCGGACCGCTGCGCGCCTCCGCCTCGGACCGCGGGCTGACCGTCCGGATCACCGCCCGGGTGACCCGGATCGTCTGGACCATGGGCGACGGCACCGAGGTCGCCTGCACCGGACCGGGCACCCCGTACACCGCGAACGGCCCCCGGGCCGGGCGGGCCTCCCCCGACTGCGGCTACGACCGCGGCTACGCCCGGGCCGGCACCTACCAGGTCAGCGCCACCACGTTCTGGACCGTCGAGTGGTTCGGCGGGGGCGAGCGCGGCGAGATCGCCCAGAGCCGGGTCAGCGGGACTGTTCCAGTGCAGATCAACGAACTTCAGGTGGTGACGCGGTGAGCGCGAGGAGCGTGACGCGATGAGTGTGGCGACCCGGAACGGGACTCCGTTGGACGCGCCGGTGGCGCCGCCCAAGGTGGTCCGGCAGCGGCGGATCCGCCCCGGCCTGCTCGGCCTGGCCGTGCTGCTGATCGCTCTCGGCGGGCTCGGCGCGGCCTTCGCGGTCACCTCGGTCCGCTCCACCGGCAGCTACCTCGCGGTGGCCCGGCCGGTCGAGGTCGGCCGGCAGCTCACCGCCGACGACCTGGTCCCGGTGCGGGTCTCCGGCGGTCGGGAACTGCAGCCGGTGCCGGCCGACCGGATCAAGGAGGTGCTGGGCCTGCGGGCCGCCGTCCGCCTCACCCCCGGCACGCTGCTGACCGCGGCCCAGCTCACCGAGGCGCCGCTGCTCGGCCCCGGGCAGCAGCAGCTCGCGCTGGGGCTGGAGCCGAGCCAGGTGCCCGCCCGCAAGCTGCACCCCGGCGACCGGGTGCTGCTGGTCAGCACCCCGGACACCAGCGCCGGCAGCACCGACGCGGCGCGCGCCGGAGGCACCCGGTTCGAGGCCACGGTTATCGACACCGCCACGCCGGAGAACGACGACGTGGTGGTCTACCTGGCGCTGGCCGTCCGGGACGTGCCGGCCGTGGTGGCGCTGGCCGCCGACGACCGGATCGCGCTCGTGCTCACCGAGGCGGCCTGATGGCGGTCATCGCCCTGGTCTCGGCGAAGGGCTCGCCGGGCGTCACCACGGCCGCGCTGGCCGCCGCCCTGAGCTGGCACCGGCGGCTGGTGCTGGCCGAGTGCGACCCGGCGGGCGGCTCGGTGCTCGCCGGCTACCTGGGCGGGGCGCTCGACGGCCCGCGCGGCCTCGGCGAGCTGGCCGTCGGGGAGCTACGGGACGGCAACCTGGAGAGCGCCTTCTGGTCGCAGCTCGTCGACCTGGACGCGCCGAAACGGGAGCGGCTGCTGCTGCCCGGCGTGGTGGACCCGGCCCAGGCGGGCAGCGTCACCCCGCTCTGGCAGCGCTTCGCCGACTTCTTCACCAGCCTGGAGCAGGGCGTCCCGCCGTACGACGTGCTGGTCGACTGTGGCCGGCTGCAGGTCGCCGGTCCACCGTGGCCGGTGCTGCGGGCCGCCGCGGTGGTGCTGCTGGTCACCCGGGCGCACCTGCCCGACCTGTCGGCCACCCGCGCCACGGTCAAGGCCATCGAGCGGGACTTCGTCGAGCACCGGATCCCCCCGGGCACCCTGCGCCTGCTCGTGGTCGGGGACGGGCACGGTGGCAGCGAGATCAGCAAGGCGCTGCGGCTGCCGGTGATCGCCCGGCTGCCGCACGACCCGCGTACCGCCGCGGTGCTCGGCCACGGCGGCACCGTACGCGCCAACCGGCCGCTGATGCGCGCGGCCGGCGCCCTGGAGGTGCCGGTCCGGGCGCTGCTGGACCGGCGGCGGGCCCGGCTGGCCTGGCCGGGAGCGCCGGCCCCGCGCGCGGTGACCGCGCCGAGCACGCCGGGGGTGTCCGGTGCGGTTTGAGCCCGTCTCCCACGACCCGCGCGGGCAACAGCCCGGCGCCACCTCCACGGTGCCGCCGCTGGTCCCGCCGAACGGGCGGCACCAGCTGCCCCCGCCGCCGGCCGTGCCGGTCGCGCCGCCGCCCTCGCCGCCCCGCCCCCGGGTCGACTTCGCGGTGGTCCGCGAGCTGCGCCGGGAACTCAGCGAACGGCTCACCCACTGGCAGCGCGGCCGGGAGTTCGACGCGGACGCGGAGGAGGTCGAGCGGGCCCGGCTGGCCGTCGCGGTGGTCTCCGCGTACGCGGACTCGGTGCGCCGGGCCGGCACGCCGATGGCCGCCGCCGAGGAGCGGCTGCTGCTCGACCAGGTGACCGCCGAGCTGGTCGGCCTGGGCCGGCTCCAGACGCTGCTGGTCGACGACACCATCGAGGAGGTGCACATCCTCGGCTGCGACCAGGTGCGCATCACCCGGCACGGCGGCGGCGTCGACTGGGCCGAACCGATCGCCGACAGCGACGACGAACTGGTGGAGATCCTCCAGGCGGCGGCCCGCCGGGCCGGGGCGACCGAGCGATCGCTCTCCACCTCGAAGCCGACGCTCGACCTGCAACTGCCCGACGGCAGCCGGCTCGCCGCGGTCTTCCTGGTCAGCCACCGCCCGTACGCGGTGATCCGCAAGCACAACACGCTCGCGGTGAGCCTGGAGGACATCGCCGGTGGCCGGCCCGACCTGGACGAGATGATCGATCCGCTGCTGCGCGACTTCCTCCGCGCCGCCATGCGGGCCGGGCTGAACGTCATGGTGGCCGGGCTGGCCGGCGCCGGGAAGACCACGGTCATCCGCGCGCTCATGGACGAGATCCCGGCCGACGAGCCGTACGTGTTGCTGGAGGAGAGCCGGGAGCTGCTGCCGGCCCGCCGCGGGCACAAGCACCGGGCCGTGATGAGCTTCGAGTCCCGGGAGGGGCACGGCGAGCGCGGGCTGGACGGCCGGCCGGCCGGTGAGGTCAGCATCGCCGACCTGATCCCGGTGTCGCTGCGGATGGGCGTGCTGCGGATCATCGTCGGCGAGGTGCGGTCCCGGGAAATCGTGCCGATGCTCCAGGCGATGACCACCAGCCGCGGCTCGATGTGCACCATCCACGCGCGTACCCCGGCCGGGGTGGGCGAGCGCATCGTCGAGCTGGCGCTCGCCCACGGCCGGGAGATGACAGTCGACCAGGCCCGCCGGATGGCCGGCAACGCGCTGGACCTGATCGTCTACGTCACGGTCGAGGACGAGACCGCGATCGGCGGCCGCAAGCACCGCTTCGTCTCGCACGTCGAGGAGGTCATCGGCGTCGGCGAGGGCAACCGGATCACCACCACCAGCGTCTTCGGCCCGGGGCCGGACGGCCGGGCCGTGCCCCGGCACCTCCCCGAGCGGATCCGCGACCAACTGCTGCGGGTCGGCTACGACGCCCGGCTGCTGACCCGGTTCATCGAGGCCGGCACGGGCGCCTGGCGGCGTCCCCGGCACACCCGGCTGGGCGGGCGGTGACCTCATGACGACGATCGAGCTGATCGCGCTGGTCTCCGGTGCGGCGTGTGTGGCCGGGCTGGTGCTGGCGGTGGTGGCGCTGGTCGGCACCCGCCGGCCGGCCGGGTCGACGCCGGGCGCCGGGCCGGGGCTGAGCCGGCTCTGGACCGGCTCCGGGGCCAGCCGCCGGGAGCAGCACCGCTACCAGTTGCTGCTCGGCGCGGCCGTGCTGGTCGGCGCGCTGGCCTTCCTGCTCACCGGGCTGCCGGTCGTGGGCCTGCTGGTGGCGCTGGCGGTGCCCGGGGTGCCGTGGCTCTTCGCGGTGGGCCGGGCCGAGCAGCGGGCCATCGCCCGGATCGAGGCCGTCGGCGAGTGGACCCGGCGACTCAAGGACATCTCCGGCACCGGGCAGGGCCTCCAGCAGGCCATCGTCGGCACCATCGCCACCGCGCCGGAGGAGATCCAGGACGAGGTACGCACCCTGGCGGCCCGCCTCCAGGCCGGCTGGCTGGCGAGGTCGGCCCTGCTCGCCTTCGCCGACGAGATCGCCGACCCGGTCTGCGACCAGGTGGTGGCTGCGCTGATCCTGCACCTCACCGATCGGGGCGAGCGCCTCGGCGACGTGCTCGGCTCGATCGCCACCGCCGCCTCGGCCGAGGTGGCCACCCGGCGGGAGGTCGAGGCGAAGCGGACGCAGCCCCGGTTCGCGGTCCGCTTCCTCACCGGGATGACCCTGGCCACGCTCGCGTACGGGCTGGTCAACAGCGACTACGTCCGGCCGTACGGGACGGTCTTCGGGCAGTTGGTGATGGCGGTGCTCGGGGCGGCCTTCGTCGGGCTGCTGGTCTGGGTGCGGTCGATGAGCCAGCCGCCGAGGCCGGCGCGCTTCCTGCCGGCGCCCGACCCGGAGCAGGCGATCGCGTGAGCGCGAGGAGTGAGCTTGCGAGCCCCGCAGTCGCGAACGAAAGGCGGGCGCGATGATGCTGAACTGGCAGTTGGCCGTCGCCGTGCTGGGCGGGGCGGCCGTCGGGCTGGGCCTGTTCCTGGTGGTCCGCGAGGCGCTGCCGGCCACCCCGGCGCTCGGCCCGGCGCTGCGCCGGCTGCACCAGCCGCCCGGCCAGGCCCCGGTGACCGGGAGCGGGCCGGACTGGCTCGGCGGCGTCTCCCGCTGGTTGCGCCCGCCGCACCGGCAGCTCGCCCTGCTCGACCGGACCCCCGAGCAGTACGCCCTGTCGGTGCTGCTCTCCGCGTTGGTCGGGTTCGCCACCCCGGCGGGCGCCTCGGCCGTGCTCTTCCTGGGCGGGGTGGCGCTGCCGCTGGTCGTACCGGTGCTCGGGAGCCTGGGCCTGGCCCTGGTCGCCGGCCTGCTGGCGCACCGCGCGGTGCTGACGAAGGCGGACGCCGCGCGGGACGAGTTCCGCCAGGCGGTCTGCACCTACCTCGACCTGGTGGCGTTGCAGCTCTCCGCGGCGCACGGCCCGGTGCAGTCGCTGGAGCGCGCGGCGGCCGTCTGCGACGGCTGGGTCTTCGACCGGATCCGGGAGGCGCTGCGCATCGCCCAGCTCCAGATGCACTCGCCCTGGGACGAACTCCAGGAGCTGGCCGACCGGATCGGCATCCCGGAGCTGGGCGACGTGGGGGCCATCATGCGCTCCGCCGGCAGCGAGGGCGCCCAGGTGCACGAGACCCTGCGCAGCCGCGCCGACTCGCTGCGCGACCAGATCCGCACCGACAACCTGGCCCGGGCCGAGGGGGTGACCAGCCGGCTGGACATCCCCGGCTCGCTGCTGGTCTTCGTCCTGCTCGGCTTCGCCGTCTATCCGTTCCTCGCCCGCCTGTAAACCCACCCGAGAAGGAGACCGACCATGCACCTCTACACCTACCTGTACGCCGCGGTGAGCAGCCGCCTGACCGAGCTGCGGCGGGACACCGAGCGGGGCGACAGCCCGGTGCCGACCGCGGTGATCATCTTCGGCCTGGTCGCGGTGGCCATGGCGGTCACCGGGCTCGCCCTGGCCAAGGCCAACGACTGGATGAACGCCATCCCGAACAACACGGCGCCGAAGGCCCCGTGATGCCCCGCCCCGCCCGTACGGACCGGAGCCGGCCGGCGGCCGCCGGCCGGCCCACCGGCCGGTGCGGCCCGGGGCGGATCACCACCGTCCTCCGGGGACGGCTCGCTGCGGGCGGGCCCGAGCGGGGGGCCAACCCCGTCGAGCTCGCGGTGGTGATGCCGGCGATCCTGGTGCTGCTCTTCGCCTCGATCCAGCTCGCCGCCTGGTTCGTCGCCCGGTCCACCGCCCTCAACGCGGCGCAGACCGGGGTGAACGCCCAGCGGGCGCTCCAGGCCCCGCCGGACGCGGGCCGGGACCGGGCCACCACCTTCCTGCGCGCCACCGGGGACTGGCTGGTCGACTGGCAGAATCCCGGCCCCACCTGCACGGCGACCGCCACCGAGGTCACCTGCACGGTCCGCGGACGGTCCCTGTCGGTGATCCCGGGCGTGCACTTCGCGGTCTCGCAGAGCGCGCACGGCCCGGTCGAGCGCTGGACGACGGGGTGAGGCGGATGGCGCGGGACCGGGGTTCCGTCTCGATCGAGGTGGCGGTGCTCGCCCCCGCCTTCATCGGGTTGATGGTGCTGGCCGGGGTGGCCGGCCGGACGGCCGTCGCCGACGAGGCGGTGGAGTCGGCCGCGCACGACGCGGCCCGCGCCGCCTCGATCGCCCGGGACGCGCGGACCGGCCGGACCGCCGCCACCGACGCGGCCCGGCGCCAGCTCGACTGGTCGGGGCTGCGCTGCACCGCCCCGCCGGCGTTGACCTTCCGCGGCTCGGTGGGGGACGCCCGGACCAGCTTCGCGGCCGCGTACCGCAGTGCTCCCGGGGTGGCGGCGACGGTCACGGTCACGGTGACCTGCACGGTCTCCTTCGCCGACCTGCGCGCGCCGGGGCTGCCCGGGGTGCCGGGCGGCAAGACGGTCTCGGCAAGCTTCACCTCACCGCTGGACACCTACCGGAGCCGCCGGTGACCGGGCGACGCGCGTCGGAGAGCGGCCGGGTGAGCCTGTTCCTGGCCGTGGCGATGACCGGCGTGCTCGCGATCATCAGCCTGGCGTACGACGGCGCCGGGCAGCTCCGCTCGTTGCAGCGCGCGGACAACCTGGCTGCCGAGGCGGCCCGCAGCGGCGGCCAGATGATCGACCGGGCCAGCGCCATCGAGGGCGGCCCGAAGCAGATCGACGAGGTGGCCGCCCGGAAGGCCGTCGCGAACTACCTGAGCGCCGCCGGCGGGGTCAGCGACCACGACGTCAGCTTCCCGGTGGTCGCCGGCGAGCGGCAGATCCAGGTACGCGTCCGCATCACCTACCGCCGGGACCTGCTCGGTCTCTTCGGCTTCCAGCACACCGCCACCGTCACCGGTGAGGCCACCGCGCGGGCGCTCACCGGTGCCCCGTAGGAAGGGAAGGCAGCCATGGGTGCACCGCAACGCTCGACCGGCCGACGGACCGGCCAGGTCCTCACCGGGCTCGGCGCCCTCGTCGTGCTCTGCGCGCTGCTGGCCGGTGGGCCGATCGCCCTCCTGGCCTTCGCCGGCAACCCCCTCCCCGACCACCTGCCCACCCTGGCCGAGGTGGGTACGGCGTTGACCAGCCGCGACGACGGGCAGCTCTTCCTGCGGGCGCTGGCCGTGGTGGGCTGGTTCGGCTGGGCCACGTTTGCCTTCTCCGTACTGGTGGAACTGCTCGCGGCGGCGCTGCGCCGGCCGGCGCCCCGGCTGCCCGGGATGGGCCGCCAGCAGCGGGCCGCGGCCGCGCTGGTCGGCTCGGTGGCGCTGATCCTGGCGGCCAGCCCGGCCGCGGCGAGCGCCGCCACCCTGGCCGCGCCGCACCCGGTCGCCGTCGCGCCGGCGGTGGTCACAACGCCGGCCGGTCCCGCCGTCGCCGCCCCGCCGGTCCGGGCCGCCTCGGTGACCACGAACCCGGCGGTGTACCGGGTGGCGAAGGGCGACTACCTGGGCGAGGTGGCCGACCGCTACCTGGACGACTTCGACCGCTACCGCGAGGTGGCCCGGTTGAACCGGCTCGCCGACCCGGACCGGATCCGCCCGGGGCAGCTGCTCAGGCTGCCCGAGGGTGCGGTGGACGCGGGCGCCCGCCGGCACGCCACCGGGCGCCTGGTGGTCACCCCGGCCAGCCCGTCCCGGCCGGCTCCCGACCCGGCGGCGACGCCGGGCGGCGGCGCGTCCTCGGCGACGCCGAAGGGCAAGCCCTCCCCGCACCCGACCGGACGGGACACCACGCCCACGGTGGAGGCGCCGGCGGGGCAGCAGCCGGCGATGTCGACGGGTGCCTCCCGGGCCACCCCCGAGGACGGGATCAACCGCCCGCTGGCCATCTCGGCGGTGCTGGCGGTGGCGAGCATCGTGGGCGCCCAGATCGGCGCGGTCCTCGGCCTGCGCCGCCGCCCGGCATCCCGGCCCGGCGTCCGGGCCCTCGTGACGGGCCGCCACCGCCGGGACTGACGCGGGCGATCTTGGAGGGAAACGGCCCCCGGAGGGGCCGATTCCGTCCAAGATCCAGCCCAGTCAGGGGAGGCGGGCCTCCAGGCGGCCGTTGACCACGCGGGTGGGGAGGATCACCTGGTCGTTGCCGGACGGTCCGTGGACGACCTCGCCGCCGTTGAGGCGGAAGGTGCTGCCGTGCCAGGGGCAGACCACGCAGGCGTGGCCATCGATCTCCTGCACGTCGCCCTCGCCGAGCGGGCCGCTCTGGTGCGGGCAGCGCTCCAGCATCACGGTGACGTCGTCGCCGTGCCGGTAGAGGATCACCGAGACGTCGTCGATCTCCCGGGTGAGCAGCTGCCGCTGCGGCAGGCTCGACATGTCGCCGAGCGGGTGCCAGCCCTCGCTGACCAGGTGCAGCTCGGAGATGCTCTGACTGACCTGCGCACCCTGCTTGTACGCGAGGTGCCCACCCAGGTACGCCCCGGCGCTCGCCGCCGACAGCCCCAGGTAGGCCAGCGCCCGGCCCATGTTGTGCCGCCCGTTCAGCCGGGCCGCCAGCGAGCTGGCGTAGAGGGTGACGCCGATGGTGTTCGCGGCGGCGTGCACGAGGCCGATCCGGCGCTGGTCGCGGGAGAGGGCGGCCCAGTCGTTGAGCCCGGCCACCGCCGCGGGCAGCGCGCTGGCCGTACCGATCCCGACCAGCGCGGTCGCCGCCCGGCGCTGGCCGGGCATCAGGTCCACGATGGCGGCCGACATCCACGCGCCGACCGGCACCTGCACCAGCGCCGGGTGCAGCGGATGGCCCAGCCAGACGCCGTGCAGGAAGTCCCGGACCCGCTGGGGGCGCAGGGCGCCCTGGACCACTCGCTGCAACCGGTCACCGATCCGGTCGAGCCGTGCATTCTGTTCGATCTTTGTCAATAGTTCGCGCACGTTGTCCGACTTCCCGGCGGGATGGGTCCCAAACCGGGCGGCGACGACGGATCACCCCATCGGGTGGCTCCCGTCCGCCCGCCAGTGGTCGGTGTGCACGGCGGCGGCCAGGGGTCGGGGCGTACGCCAGCCGTGCCGGACCAGGTCGGGGACGGTCTGGAGGTGGCTGACCGGGCCGAGGCAGAGCCAGGCCACCGGGCGGATGCCGGGCGGGATGCCGAGCAGGTCGGCCAGGAACGGCTCCCGGTAGAAGGAGACCCAGCCGACGCCGAGCCCCTCGGCCGTGGCGGCCAGCCAGAGGTTCTGGATGGCCAGGCACACGGAGTAGAGGCCGGCATCGGCGATGGCGTGCCGGCCGAGCACCGCCGGCCCACCCCGCTCCGGGTCGTACGTGACCACGACCGACAGCGTCGACTCCAGCACTCCGTCGATCTTGATGCGGGCGAACCGCTCGGCCGCCGCGCCGTCCAGCGTGGCGGCGAAGGTGTCCCGCTCGACCTGGACGTGCGCGTGGAACCGGCGCCGGGTCTCCGGGTCGCGGACCAGGACGAAGTCCCAGGGCTGCGAGTTGCCGACGCTCGGCGCGGCGTGCGCGGCGGTGAGGATCCGCTCCAGGGCGTCGTCCGGCACCGGCTCCCCGGTGAACTCGGCGCGTACGTCGCGGCGGCGGTGGATGACGTCATACAGGTCCACAGGCAGGCTCCCGCTGCATTCGGCCCACGCTGCCGTGGGCGACTGAACGCGAGGCCGGTCTTCGGACTCCCGGATCGACGCCTGACCGTCCGCCTTCCCGGCCGTACGGCCAGTGGCTGCGCGTGACGCGCGTGGACGGGGACTCCCCGGTCACCGCGGCGGGCCCGTGCCGGATTCGCACCGGCTTCCCGATTCTCCCCGCGCACGCGGGGCACCTCACATGATCGTTGCCGCCGCCGATGCTATCGGGGTCGAACCGTCCGGGTGAGGGCGGCGCGGGGCCGAGGTCAGGCGGGTGGGGCGAGCTCGCGCAGCACCTGGTTGAGCCGGTCGATGCGGGACTCGGCCTCGGCGCGCAGCCGCTCGGCGAGCACGTTCCAGTCCTGAGTGGTCGGCGCCTGCCCCGGCGGCAGCGCCGCGAGTGCCCGGCCCACCTCGGCCAGGGTGAGGCCGACCCGCTGGCACGCCTCGATCATCGCCAGGCGGCACATCACGTCGCCGTGGTAGCGGCGCTGATTACCGGCCGTGCGGTCGCTGCTGAGGAGACCCTGCGCCTCGTAGAACCGGATCGCCGACGCGGAGACGCCGCTGCGCTGCGCGACCTGACCGATCGTCAGACCCGGCTCGTGCCAGTCGAAGGACGTGTCGTGCTTCACGCCCCCGAGTATGCCCACCGGGAGTTGACCTCAACAATTGTTGAGGTTCTACGGTCGGCTCCATCGAGTCCACGAAGATTCCCTGGAGGAGACGATGATCCTGGTGACAGGCGCGACGGGCAACGTCGGGCGGCGCGTGGTCGAGCGACTGGTTGCCGCGGGTCACGGCGTACGCGCCGTGACCCGCGACCCGAGCCGCGCGAGTCTGCCGGCGGGTGTGGAGGCGGTGGCCGCCGACCTGGCCGACCCGGAGACGATGCGCCCGCACCTGGACGGTGTCCGGGCCGTGTTCCTGATCTGGCCATTCGTCGATCCGACCACGACGGCGCAGCTCGCTCCGCGCGTCGCCGCCGTGCTCGCCGGCGCCGGGTCGCCCCGGGTCGTGTACGTGTCCGCCGCCTCCGCCGCGGCCGACCCGGGCTCGTTCTGGGCCGTGGTGGAACGCGCCGTCGTCGCGTCCGGCCTCCCCTGGACGATGCTGCGTCCCACCGGAATCGCCACGAACACGCTGGCCTGGGCCGAGTCGATCCGCGCCGAGGGCGTGGTGCGCTGGCCGTACGGCACGGCGGCCCGTTCGATGGTCCACGAGGACGACATCGCGGCCGTGGCGGTCGAGGCGCTGACCACCGACCGGCACGACCAGCGGACCTACGTGCTCAGCGGCCCGCAGACGGTCACGCAGGCCGAGCAGGTGCGGATCATCGGTGCGGCGATCGGCCGCGACCTGCGCTGGCAGGATGTGCCCGCCGAGCACGTACGCCCCATGCTGGCCGAGGCGATGGGCAGCGCCGCGTTCGCGGATGCGGCGCTGACCGGCTGGGCCGCCATGGCGAAGACTCCGGAGCAGGTGACCGGAGACGTGGCGGCGGTACTGGGCCGGCCCGCTCGGACGTTCGCCCGCTGGGCCGCCGACCACGCGGCCGACTTCGCCTGAGGGCGGGAGGTGTGGCGCGGCGGGCGCCGTCGAGGGCATGCTGAGCCGATGGGGGTACGCGTCGAGCACGCCGGTCCGGTGACCACGGTGATCCTGGACCGGCCGGAGGCCCGCAACGCCGTCGACGGCCCGACCGCCCGGGCTCTGGCCGACGCGTTCCGCGCCTTCGAGGCCGACCCGGACGCGGCGGTCGCCGTGCTCTGGGGCGCGGGCGGCACGTTCTGCGCCGGCGCCGACCTCAAGGCCATCGGGACCCCGCGCGGCAACCGCGTCGAGCCGGAGGGCGACGGCCCGATGGGCCCGACCCGGATGCGCCTGTCCAAGCCGGTGCTGGCCGCGATCTCCGGGTACGCCGTGGCCGGCGGCCTGGAGCTGGCGCTCTGGTGCGACCTGCGGGTCGCCGAGTCCGACGCGACGCTGGGGGTGTTCTGCCGGCGCTGGGGCGTGCCGCTGATCGACGGCGGGACGGTGCGGCTGCCCCGGCTGATCGGCGAGAGCCGGGCCATGGACCTGATCCTCACCGGCCGCCCGGTCCCCGCCGACGAGGCGTACGCGATGGGTCTGGTGAACCGGCTGGTCGCGCCGGGTGCGGCCCGGGCGGAGGCCGAGCGGCTGGCCGCCGAGATCGCCCGGCACCCGCAGACCTGCCTGCGCAACGACCGGGCCGCGGTGCTGGCGGGCGCCGGCCTGCCCGAGCCGGAGGCGCTGGCCAGCGAGCTCGCCTTCGGGATGGAGTCCCTGGTCACCGACGCCGGGAAGGGCGCGGCCCGGTTCACGGCCGGCGCCGGCCGGCACGGCGCGCCGGCCGACTGACGGGCTACTTCAGGTTGCGCAGGGCGTCCTCGATGGCACGGTGGAAGGTCGGGTACGCGTAGATCATGTGCCGGAGCTGGCTGACGGGCACGGCCGCGTGCACCGCCACGACCAGCGCGGAGAGCACCTCGCCGCCGGCCGGGCCGACCGAGGTGGCGCCGATCAGCACGCCCTGGTCGGCGTCGGCGACCAGCTTGATGAACCCCGCGTTGCCCGCCTTGTGGATCCACCCGCGGGCGGACGAGGTCAGGTCGGTGTAGCCGACCTGGACGTTGATGCCGCGATCGCGGGCCTGCCGCTCGGTGAGGCCGACCGCGCCCACCTCGGGGTCGGTGAAGGTGACCCGGGGCAGCGCCCGGTAGTCGGCGACCGGCACGCTGCCCGGCGCCACGGTCGACCCGCCCGAGCTCATGGCCCCGCCGACCGCGCTGACCACGCCGGCCGCGCCGCCGACCACGCTGGCGGTGCCGCTGGCGTCCGGCCCGCCCTTCATATGCCGCATGTGGTCGAGCACGTCGGCGACGACGATGCCAGCCTGGTACATGGCGATGTGGGTGAACGCGCCCTCGCCGGTGAGGTCGCCGACCGCCCAGATCCCGTCGGCGGCGTGCATTCGCTCGTTGACCGGCAGGTAGCGCTGCGTGCAGTCGATGCCGACCGAGTCCAGGCCCAGCTCCGCCAGGTGCGCCTTGCGGCCGGTCACCACGAGCAGCTTCTCGCCGCTGAACGCGACGCCGTCGGCGTGGACGGTGAAGGCACTGCCGTCGTGGCTGACCCGCCCGGCCCTGACCCCGTTGTGGATCTCGACCCCGTCGGCCCGCAGTGCCTCGGCGGCGATCTCGGACGCCTCGGGCTCCTCGAGGGCGAGCACCCGGTCGGCCGCCTCGACCACGGTCACCCGGACGCCGAACCGGGCGAAGACCTGGGCCAGCTCCAGCCCGATCGCGCCGCCACCCAGCACCAGCAGCGACCCGGGCAGCTCCTCGACCTCGATGGCCTGGTGGTTGGTCCAGTACGGAGTGTCGGCCAGCCCGTCGATCGGCGGGACCGAGGGGCGGGTGCCGGTGCCGAGGACGACCCCGTACCGGGCCTCGAACACCTGGTCGCCGACGCGGACCCGGTTCGGGCCGTCGAGCCGGCCGCTGCCCCGGACGAACCGGCCGCCCTTGCCGGTGAACCGGTCGACCGCGACCTTGTCGTCCCAGGTGTCGGTGGCCTCCTCGCGGATCCGCCGGGCGACCGGCGCCCAGTCGGGGCGCACCTCGGCGCGCCCGGCGAGCTCGTTGACCCGGTGCGCCTCGGCGAGGGCGTTGGCCGCCCGGATCATCATCTTGCTCGGGATGCAGCCCCAGTAGGGACACTCTCCGCCGACCAGGTCCCGCTCGATCCCGACCACGGTGAGGCCGGCCTCGGCGAGCCGCCCGGCCACCTCCTCGCCGCCGACCCCGAGCCCGACCACGACCACGTCCACCAGTTCCGGCTCCGCCATCCCGCCAGCATTCCGCACCGCCGGGTCGTCGGCCACCGCGTCGGGCCGGAATTCGCGCGCCCGTAATCGTCCCGACCGCCTACCGTGGCCGGATGCAGGCACGCTTCGCCCCGGTCCGGGACTGCTTCCACGACCTCTTCACCACCGGCCGGGAGACCGGCGCGGCGCTGGCCGGCTGGTACGACGGCGCGCCGGTGGTCGATCTGGTCGGCGGCACCCGCGCGGCCGTCCCGCCCAGCGCGACCGTGCCGGCCGTCGGGGCGGAGCCGCCGTGGCGGGCGGACACGCTGGTCAACGTCTACTCGGTGGGCAAGCCGGTGGCCGCGCTCTGTCTCCTGCTGCTGGTCGACCGGGGCCGCGTCGACCTCGACGCGCCGGTGTCGGCGTACTGGCCGGAGTTCCGCGCCCCGGCCACCGTGCGGCAGGTGCTCGACCACACCGCCGGGCTGCCGGCATTCCCGGTGCCCCGGCCCGCCGCCGCGATCCCCGACTGGGGGCTGCTCTGCGCCGACCTGGCCGCCGCCGAGCCGGAGTGGGTGCCGGGCAGCGTCGCGGGCGAGCACGCCTGGACGTACGGGCACCTGGTCGGCGAGCTGGTCCGCCGGGTGGACGGGCGGCCGGTGGGGCGGTTCCTGGCCGAGGAGATCGCCGGGCCGTGGCGCCTCGACCTGGCCTTCGGGCTGGACGCGGCGGACCAGCGGCGCTGCGCCGACGTGTCGTACGCCGACCCGGACTGGGCGGTCCGGATGCTGGGCGAGCCGGGGTCGCTGCGCGCCCGGGCGGTGGGGAACCCTTCCGGCGGGCTGGACCCGGCGGTGGTGAACAGCCCGCTATGGCGCGGCGCCGAGTTCCCGGCGGTGAACCTGCACGCCACCGCGTCCGCCCTGGCCCGCCTCTACGCGGGCCTGCTCGCCGGCGGCACCCTCGACTGGGTACGCCGGTTCAGCCCCGAGCTGGTCGCCGAGGCGACCCGGGCGCAGTACGACGGGCCGGACCTGGTGCTGGACCGGCGGGCGTGCTGGACGTTGGGCATGCAGTGGGAGCCGGACGGGAGCTGGGGCATGGGCGGGATCGGCGGCAGCAGCGCCTGGGCCGACCCGGAGCGCGGCTACGCCTTCGCCTACGCGACGGCCCGGCTGGCCGACCACGACCGGGTGGAGGAGCTGGTGGAGGCGCTGCACTCCTGCCTCTGACGGGAGGCAGACCGATCACCGTGCGTTCGCTCACGCCACCAGGGCCGGGCGGACGGCCGGGCCCGGGATCCGCACCGGCGCGCCGGCCGGGGTGAGCAGCGCCTGCGTGGCCACCGCCATCCGCCGCCGCCGGGGTACGCAGGCCCGCCGGGTGAAGACGTCGAAGCCCTGGGCCGCCACCTCGTCGAGGATCCCGCCGTAGAGCGCGAACGCGGTGCGCATGCAGGCCTGCGAGGCGGGGGCGAGCAGCGGGATGCCCGGCGCGGCGGCCGCGTAGTGGGCCTGTGCACGGGTCACCTCGTACTCGATCAGCTCGCGGAGCCGCGGGGTGGCGCGGCCGGCGGCCCGGGCGGCGAGCAGGTCCTCCCGGGTGACGCCGAAGGTGGCCAGGTCCTCGTCGGGCAGGTAGGTCCGCCCCCGGTCCAGGTCCTCGGCCACGTCCCGGATGAAGTTGGTGAGCTGGAAGGCGAAGCCGAGCTGGCGGGCCGGCTCCCGGGCGGCGGCCGGGTCGGAGCTGCCCAGGATCGGCAGCATCATGGTGCCGATGACCGCGGCCGAGCCCTCCATGTAGTCGAGCAGGTCGTCGTAGGTCGGGTACGAGCTGACGGTCAGGTCCATCGCCATGCTGCACAGAAACGACGCGAAGTCGCCGCGGTCCAGGTCGAAGACGGCGATGGTGTGCAGCACGGCGGGGAGCAGCGGGTCGTCGACAGTTGCGCCGTGCAGGCCGGCGACGAAGCGGGCGGACCACTCCTCCAGCCGGGCGGCCCGCTCGGCCGGCGACAGTTCCTCGGTGCGGTCGACGATCTCGTCGGCGTAGCGGGTGAAGCCGTACAGGGCGTGCACGTGCCGTCGTTTCCAGGCGGGCAGCAACCGGGTGGCGAGATAGTAGGTACGGCCGTGACGCCGGTGCAGCTCGCGGCAGCGCTCGTAGGCAGCGGCAAGTCCCGTGTCCACCGGCCCTCCTCAGATTCGACGCATCAATCGACGCAACTCGTAACCTTAGGGTACGCTCGCCCGCATGGCCAACGACGCGGTTGCCGGCAGCCCGCTCCGGTTCGTCCCGCCGGCGCAGCCCGGGGCGACGGACGACCCGGTCCACGGCGTGCTGGCCGCGTTCACGACCGACCTGGTGACGGGGGTCGACGAGACCCTGGCGGCGTTCCTGGCCGCCGAGGTCGACGCGCTCACCGAGGTCGACTCGGCGATGGGCGGGTTCGCCGCGACGGCCCGCGACTATGTGCTGGCCGCCGGCAAGCGGGTCCGGTCGACCTTCGCGTACTGGGGCTGGCGCGGGGTGGCCGGCGGCGACGCGCCGCTGCCGTCGGTGCTGCCGGCGCTCGCCGCGCTGGAACTGTTGCACACCTTCGCGCTGGTGCACGACGACGTGATGGACGCCTCCGACACCCGGCGCGGCCGGCCCACCGCGCACCGGGCCGCCGCCGCGCGGCACCGGGCGGCCGGGTACACCGGCGACCCCGACCGGTACGGCGAGGCGGTCGCCGTGCTCATCGGCGATCTCTGCCTGGTCTGGGCCGACCGGCTGATGGCCCGCGCCACCGTGCCGCCGGCCCGGCTGCTCGACGTGCGCCGCTGCTACGACCAGATGCGGGTGGAGACCGTCGCCGGGCAGTTCCTCGACGTGCTCGGAGAGCACGACGCCGCGAACTGGTCGGTGGACCGGGCGCTGCGGGTGGCCCGCTACAAGACGGCCAGCTACACCGTCCAGCGACCGCTGCTCTTCGGCGCCGCCCTGGCCGGGGCCGAGGCGGACGCCCCGCTGATCGCCGCGTACACCCGCTACGGGCTGGCCGTCGGCGAGGCGTTCCAGCTCCGCGACGACCTGATCGGGGTCTACGGCGACCCGGCCACCACCGGCAAGCCGGCCGGTGACGACCTGCGGACCGGCAAGCCGACCGTGCTGCTGACGCTGGCCCGGCAACTCGGCGCCCCGGCCCAGCGCCGCGCCCTGGAGCGCGCCGGCGCGGTCACCGGGGCGGGCGAGGTGGCCCGGCTCGCCGACCTGGTCCGGGACACCGGGGCGGTGGCCCGGGTCGAACGGATGATCGCCGACCGGGTGACCGAGGCGCGGGCGGCGCTCGACACCGCGCCGATCGACGGCACCGCGCGCACCGCGCTGACGGGCCTCGCCACCGCCGCCACCATGCGGCGAGCATGATGGGCAACTTCGCGAGTAAGGGGGCCGGAATGCGCACCGTGAGCGGGCGTACCGACCGGGTGGTGGTCGTGGGCGCCGGGCTGGGCGGGCTGGCCTGCGCGCTGCACCTGGCCGGCAGCGGCCGGCAGGTGACCGTGCTGGAGCGCGAGCCGGTGCCGGGCGGGCGCGCCGGCCGGCTCGGCGTCGACGGGTACGAGTTCGACACCGGACCGACCGTGCTCACCATGCCCGACCTCATCGCCGAGGCGCTCGGCGCGGTCGGCGAGGAACTGACCGACTGGCTCGACCTGACCCCGCTCGACCCGGCCTACCGGGCCTGGTATCCGGACGGGTCGACGCTGGACGTCATCACCGATACCACCCGGATGGCCGCCGAGATCGCCCGGGTCTGCGGGCCCCGCGAGGCGGACGGCTACCTGCGCTTCGTCGACTACGCGCGGGACCTGTGGCGCTGGGAGCGGGCGGACTTCATCGAGCGCAACCTGGACGCGCCGACCGACCTGCTCACCGGCAACCTGCTCAGGCTGCTCGCCAACGGCGCGTTCCGACGACTCCAGACGAAGATCAACCAGTTCTTCCGGGACCCGCGTACCCAGCGGATCTTCTCCTTCCAGGCCATGTACGCCGGCCTCGCCCCGCACGACGCGCTGGCCATCTACGCGGTCATCGCGTACCTCGACTCGGTGACCGGGGTGTGCTTCCCGCGCGGCGGCATCCACGCGGTCTCCCGCGGGATGGCCGGCGCGGCGGAGAAGCACGGCGTGCAGATCCGGTACGGCACCACGGTGACCCGGGTGGAGACCGCGCACGGCCGGGCCACCGGCGTGGTCACCGCCGACGGCGAGTTCGTCCCGGCGGACGTCGTGGTGCTCAACCCCGACCTGCCGGTCGCCTACCGGGACCTGCTGCCGGCAAGTCGGCAGCGCAGGCTCACCTACTCGCCCTCCTGCGTGGTGCTGCACGTCGGTTCGACACAGGGCTACCGCCGGATCGCCCATCACAACATCCACTTCGGACGGTCCTGGAAAGGCACGTTCGACGAGGTGATCCGGCGGGGCGAGCTGATGACCGACCCTTCGCTGCTGGTGACGAACCCGAGCCGGACCGACCCCTCGGTGGCCCCGGCCGGCCGGCACACCTACTACGTGCTCGCCCCGGTGCCCAACCTCGACCGGGCACCCCTCGACTGGCCCGGCGACCTGACCGGCCGCTACACCGACCAGCTCGTGGCGACCCTGGAGGAGCGGGGTTACGTCGGCTTCGCCGACGGCATCGAGGTGCTGCGCACGGTGACGCCGGCCGACTGGGCGGCGCAGGGCATGGCCGCCGGCACCCCGTTCGCCGCCGCGCACAGCCTCTTCCAGACCGGTCCGTTCCGCCCGCCGAACCTGCACCGGACGCTGGGCAACGTGGTCTTCGTCGGCTCCGGCACCCAGCCCGGGGTGGGCGTGCCCATGGTCCTGATCAGCGGCAAGCTCGCCGCCTCGCGGATCACCGGGACGCTGTCGTGACGGCCCGGGAGAAGCACCTGGTCGAGCTGGTGGACGACGGCGGGCGCGTGCTCGGCGAAACCACCGTGGCCGCCGCCCACCAGCCACCCGGCCGGCTGCACCGGGCCTTCTCGGTGCTGCTCGTCGACCCGCAGGGGCGGATCCTGCTCCAGCAGCGGGCCGCCGTGAAGACCCGGTTCCCGCTGCGCTGGGCCAACGCCTGCTGCGGCCACCCACTGCCCGGCCAGTCGCTGGTCGAGGCCGCCAACCGCCGGCTCGCCGAGGAACTCGGCGTCGAACCGGTCGACCTCACCGAGGTCGGGGTGTACGTCTACTACGCCGAGGACCCGGCCACCGGTCGGGTCGAGTTCGAGTACGACCACGTGCTGCGCGCGGACGTACCGGCCGACCTGCCCATCCGGCCCGACCCGGACGAGGTCGCCACGCTGCGCTGGGTCGACCCGCGCGAGCTGGAGCGCGACCTGGACGTCGACCCCCGCACGTACGCGCCCTGGCTCGGCGGGGTGGTGAACCGGCTGCTGCGGCCGGCCCGTCCCGCCCCCGACGCGGCCCGGGCGGTAGCGCCGGCCGACGAGGCACCGGAGCGGTCGGGTGGCGGATGAGGCGCTGAGCGCCGGGGCCGTCGCCCGCCGGCTGGGGGTCGCGGTCACCACGCTGCGCACCTGGCACCAGCGCTACGGCCTCGGTCCCAGCGAGCACGTCCCGGGGCACCACCGGCGCTACACGCCCGCCGACCTCGCGCGCCTGGAGATCATGCGGCGGCTCACCGGGGAGGGGGTCGCCCCCGCCGAGGCCGCTCGCTGGGCCCGGCAGGCGCCGGCCGTCCTCCCGCCCGAGCAGCTCAGGACGAGAGGGCGGGCCACCGCGGTCCGGGACGGCGGCGGGACGACCATCCCGGTCGGCCGGGCCGGGCCGGTGGCCCGCGGCGTGGCCCGGGCCGCCATGCGGCTGGACTCGGTGGCGATCGGCGAGACCATCGCGCGCGCCCTCGACGCCGACGGTGTGGTGCGGACCTGGGACGGGCTGCTCCGGCCGGTGCTCGCCGGCATCGGCGAACGGCACGCCGCCACCGCCGGGCTGATCGAGGTGGAGCACCTCATGTCCCGGTGCGTCTCCGAGGCGTTCGCCTCCGTCGCCCGGGCGCATCCCACCGCCGGACCGGCCCGGATCCTGCTCTCCTGCGCCGATGAGGAACAACACACGCTGCCGCTGGAGGCGCTGGGCGCCGCCCTGGCCGAGGTCGGTGTGGGCTACCGGATGCTGGGTGCCCGGGTGCCGGTGCCCGCCCTCGTCGAGGCGGTCGACCGGACCGGCCCGGCGGCCGTGGTGCTCTGGTCGCACACGCGGTTCACGGCCGATCCGGACCAGCTCACCGCGGTGCTGGCCGCCCCGCGTCGCCCGCTGCTGGTGATCGCCGCCGGGCCGGGCTGGCGGGCCGACACGCTCCCCGCCGGGGTGGTCCGGCCGGTGAACCTGGCCGAGGCGGTCTCGCTGGCGGTGGCCGTACGGGACTCCCTGGACCAGTCGACCGCCGGGTGAGGGCCCCTCCCGATTCGGCGCGACGTCCACTACGGTCGGAAGTCCGCCCGACCCGACCCCCCCTCGGGAGCGACGATGCGTCCACGCGCCGTGCTGGCGTTCGCCCTCGGCCTGGTGCTCCTCCTCACCGGCTGCGGCGAGCCCGGCAAGACCCCGGCCCAGGCCGGCGCCCCGCCGTCAGCTTCGGCCGTCCCGACGCCGAAGCCCACCCCCCGGCCCAGCCCGAGCCGCACCACCCCGCCGAAGCCGAAGCTGCGCCCGCTGCCGAAGACCCTGCCCGCCGGGCTGCACCGCGCCAGCGGCGACCGGGGCGTGGCGCTCACCTTCGACGACGGGCCGGACCCCCGGTACACCCCGCAGATCCTCGACCAGCTCCGGGCGGCCCACGTCACGGCGACCTTCTGCCTGGTCGGGAAGCAGGCCCGGCGCTACCCGCAGCTGGTGGCCCGGATCGTCCGCGAGGGTCACCAGCTCTGCAACCACAGCTGGCGGCACGACATCAACCTCGGCCGGCGGCCGCTCGCCGAGATCCGGGCCGACCTGGTCCGGACCAACCAGGCCATCCACGCGGCCGCGCCGCGCGCGCCGATCACGTGGTTCCGCCAGCCCGGCGGCCGGTGGACGGCCGAGGAGGTGACCGTGGCCCGCCAGCTCGGCATGCGCCCCCTGCACTGGAGTGTCGACCCGCAGGACTGGGACCACCCGCCGGCGAAGACGATCATCAAGCGGGTCACGGCGGCGACCCACCACGGCTCGATCGTGCTGATGCACGACGCGGGCGGTGACCGCACCCAGACGATGGCCGCCTGCCGGCACCTGATCCCCGACCTCAAGCGGCGGTACGGGATCTCCCGGCTCCGGTGAAACCGCCCCTGACCTGCGGTTTCTCCCGCCGTTGTGCCCGTGGCCATACCGGTTTGGCCGACCGAGGAGGCATGGCATATGCTTCTCATGCCTCCGGCGGGGCCGGATGGGAGCAAGTCCGCTTGATGTTGCGAGTGTGCAATGATGGCGGGGCCGCCCTCATCGTCTAGCGGCCCAGGACGCCGCCCTTTCAAGGCGGTAGCACGGGTTCGAATCCCGTTGGGGGCACGGTCCGGCTCAGGCCGGATGCAACACCAGCCAGGTCCTGTGGAGCAGTTGGAGTGCTCGCCGCCCTGTCAAGGCGGAGGTCGCGGGTTCAAGTCCCGTCAGGACCGCAAGCGCTGACGCCGCGCCCTTCACGCGCGGCGTTCTGCGTATCGGCCCATGCGGTAGCATGAGCCGAGCGGCACGGCCAGGTAGCTCAGTTGGTACGAGCGTCCGACTGAAAATCGGAAGGTCGGCGGTTCGACCCCGCCCCTGGCCACATAGCCTTTCGCCGGGCTACAGAGATCCCCACCAGCGGAAACGTCGGTGGGGATCTTGCTGTTTGCGCAGTTGCGCACGCCGCGTCGGCTGACTGCCCCAACAGCGCCAGGGGGTCAGGGGCGCGGGTCGGGGTTGGTCTGCGCTACCGCTTCGGGCGGTGCTGGCCCATGCCGCTCTGGATCGCCTCCCAGACGCTCCGGCCGGCCTGCAACAGGGTCTCCCCGGCCTGGCCGGCGAGCTGGACCGGCCCGGGCGGGCCACCCGCACCCTTCTCCTCCCCCTCCGGCTTCCCGCCCGCGGGCGGTTTCCCCGGCTCCGCGGTCTTCCCCGGGCCAGGCTTTCCGGGTCCGGTGGTCGCCCGGCCGGTCGACGGCCCGCCGGCACCCTCGCGCGACGGGCCACCCTCACCGCCGGGCCGCCGACCCTCGCCAGCCGGGCCACCTTCGCGGCGAGGCTGCCCACCCTCGGAGGATAGGCCACCTTCGCGACCGGGCTGCCAACCCTCGCGGGACGGGCCGCCGCCCTGACCGGTCGACGGGCCGCCCTCCCGGCGGGCGCCGGCGGTCTCGGCACCGCCCCCCTCACGACCGGACGGCTGCCGGCCACCACCGCCCGTGGACGGGCCGGCGCCCCCGGCGCCCGAAGGTGGCTTTGCCTGTCCCTGGTCCCCGGTCGGCGGCTCGGGGGCACGCGCCCCGGTGGGTGCCCCCGGGGTGGGCGGGGTGGGCTGGCCGACGCCCTCCCGCAGTGCCCGGTCGGCCACCGCGCCGACCGTCCCGATCCGCTGCCCGCTCGCGCCCACGACGGGCTCGCCGGCGAGCCGCTGCGCCGCCCGATTCACGTCGTCGATGTCGCCGCCGATCGAGCGGGCCAGCGCCTCGATCAGGTGCGGGTTCCGGTCGAGGGTGGTCAGTGCGCGGTCCAGGATCTGCGCCAGCTTCTCCAGGCGTACCTTGAGCAGCGCCTCGGCGCTGACGCCGGTGACGTCCAGCTCCACGCCCTCCAGGTGCACCCGGACCCCGGCGTCGAGCTGGAGCAGGTTGGCCAGCCGGGCGCGCAGCGACAGGTCGGCGTCGAGCCCCTCGACGGACAGCCGGATCTGGTCGACCGTCACCTCCGGGACATCGAGCAGGACGTCCGGTTCCGACTCCCCGGCGCCCCGCTGGGCGAGCCGTTCGCTCGCCGGGTCCCGCCTGCTCCCCGCGCTCTCGCTCATGCTCTCCGCTCCCCGCTAGCCCCGCCCGCCTGGGCCGGATCAGCCGCGGTTACCCGGTTTCCGGCCCGGCATCCCTGGTGGTCCGGGACGTCCCTGAGAAAGACGGCAAAGGCACGGCCTGGAACCGGTCTCCCGGTCTCCGGAAGCGGGCAAACCTGGAAGCTGCACAGCGAGGCATCAGCCGGTATGGTCCGGGCCTATGGGACAGGGGATGGCCGATCCGGATGAGGTCCGCCAGGAATTCGACCGTTTCTCCCTCCGCAGCACCCTCTTCGCCCCTGCCTCCGCCGACCGGGCGTACGACGTGTTCACCGGGTCGCTGGCCGACTGGTGGGTACGCGAATACACCTGGTCCGGGCCGGAGGCCCTGGCCGAACTGGGCATGGAGCCCCGGGCCGGCGGCATGCTCTACGAGATCGGCCCATACGGCTTCCGTGGCGACTGGGGCCGGGTGCTGACCTGGGATCCGCCCCGGCGGCTGGTCTTCACCTGGCAGCTCGGGCCGGACCGGGTGCCGGTGCCGGATCCGGCGCGGGCCAGCGAGGTCGAGGTCCTCTTCGAGCCCGAGGGGCCGGAGCTGACCCGGGTCGACGTCGAGCACCGCTACTTCGACCGGCACGGCGACGCCGCCGAGGGCTATCGCAAGGCGCTCACCGCCGGCTGGCACGAGCTCCTCTGCCGCTACCTGGCCACGGTCGCCCGCACCACCGACTGACCGCGGCGAACAGCCACCGACGCCTGGTCGCCCGCATCAACGACTGACCGCAGCGGGTCAGCCTCCGATGCCCCTGGCCGGGGTCCCGGCCCCGGTCACGCCGGTGCCCCCGAGGTCGGCCCGGCGACCCGCGGCCGCGCCCGGACCGAAGCCGGAGCCCGCGAGCCGGCGGCGCGGGGCGGTACGCAGCCGCGGGTACACCTCGGCGAGCCGGCGCTGGACCCGGTCGGAGCGGTCGGCGAGCACCAGCGCCACCGAGGGCGCACCCGACTCGGCGACGGCGCCGGCCTCGGCCGTACGCAGCCGCTCGGCGACCACGTGCGCGAAGCCGGCCAGCCAGGTACGCCGGTAGGCGGCGGGATGCTCCCCGGCCGGTACGGCCGCGCCCGCCAGCCCGTGTGCGGCCTGCACGAGCAGCGAGGTGAAGAGCAGGTCGACCCGTTCCAGGTCGCTGGCGAAGCCGAAGAGGTGCATGTCGAAGCCGCTGCCCTGCCGGCGGCGTACGCAGCGGCAGCGCAGCGGGTCGGCGACCGCCGCCAGCAGGCCGGCCTTGTCCCGCGCGTACGGGGCGACCACCTCGACCACCCGGTCGCCGACCGGGTCGGTGGCCGGCTCGCGGGCGGCGAGCAGCGCCCGGTCGACGCCGTAGCGGGCGATCAGTTCGGTGGCCTTGGCCATGAAGGCGGCCGACTCGGCGGGCGTGCAGGCCGGGTCCTCGGCCTGGGCGAGCAGCTTGCGGACCTTGCTCAGCATCGCCTCGGACATGCACCAGAGCTATCACAGCGGCGGGGCCCGGACGGGACGAGGCCGCGCCGGAGGGTCAGCCGGCCCGGCTGCGCAGCGTCGCGACCGTCGAGCCGGCGAGGGTGAGCAGGCAGTCGGGCAGCAGCCCGTCGGCCGCCGCGGCCCCGAACAGCGCCTCGCCGGTGTCGGCGTCGTCGTTGGCGTAGGCGCTGACGAAGCGGGCCACCCATCGGGTGTCGTAGTCGGCCTGGTCGATGCCGGGGAAGTCGAGCGCGGCCCCGCCCCCGGGCGCGTCCTCGCCGAGCATGGTGGCGGCCAGGCACCAGGCCACCCCGTACGCCCCGGCCAGCCCGGAGCGGTCCACCACGGCGTCGAAGGTGCCCACCACGCCGTCGCCGTCCCCGGCCAGCGCCGAGCGGAGCACGGCGGTCGCATCGTCCAGCGTCTGCTGTGCTTCGTCGGTCACCTGCCGAACAGTAGTTCCGGAGGTCAAGCGGTGACCCCGGAACGGCCCAGCCATCACGCAGAGTGATACCGGCAGTCGGGGTGCCGACGGACCGACCTCCACGGTCCCGCACTCGGCGTCGGCACGCTAGTGTGCGCAGCGGACCCTCGCCGGAGGAAGGACGACAATGCTCAGAACTCGCGCGTCGCGTGCGGCCCTGTCCACGGCCTGCGCGGCGCTCCTGCTCGCCACCAGCGCCTGCGGGAGCGACAAGCCCGAAGAGGCGGCCGCCACCCAGGTGCGCCTCTACGGCACCGACGGCAACATGCAGAACTCGTACGTCGACGCCCTGAAGGACCGCGCGGACCTTCTCAACGGCATGAAGGGCACCACCCCGCTCACGCCGCTGCCCGAGAGCTTCAAGGATCGGCTACGCACCGTAGACCCGAAGCTCAAGGACTACCTCTACTCGGCGGAGACCTACGACGCGATCGTGATCAGCGTGCTGGCCGCCCAGGTCGCCGGCACGACCGAGCCGGACGCGATCGCCAAGCAGATCGTCGGGGTGACCACGAGCGGCCAGCGCTGCGAGGAGGTCACCACCTGCCTCCAGCTCGCCCGCGCGGGCCAGGACATCGAGTACCGCGGGGTGTCGCTGAACCGGGCCGGGTTCACCGACGTCGGCGAGCCGGCCGCCGCCAGCTACGCCACCCTGCACTTCGACGACCAGCAGCTCGACGACGGCAAGACCGAGTTCGTCGGCGCCGGGGACGAGTCGGGGGCGAGCACCAAGACTCCGCCGCGGGGCAGGAAGTCGCGTCCGGCCAAGTCCTACAAGGAGGACGGCTCCCCGCTGGTACTCGGCGGCCTGCTGCCGAAGACCGGTGACCTGGCGCTGGCGTACCCGCCGATGGCGGCCGGCGCGGCGCTGGCGATCCGCGAGATCAACGCGGCGGGCGGCGCGCTCGGCGAGCCGGTGGTCTGGATCGACGGCGACGACGGCACCGACCCGAAGGTGGCGAAGGCGACGGTGGCCTCGCACGTCCAGCAGGGCGTGCACGTCATCATCGGTGCCGGGGCCTCGGGCATCTCCCGGGCCGTGCTGCCCGACGTGGTGGCCGCCGGCCGGATCCTCTTCTCCCCGTCGAACACCGACGCCGGGCTGAGCAAGGTGGACGACAAGGGCCTCTACTTCCGCACGGCCCCGTCGGACATCCTCCAGGGCCGGGCGCTCGCCGACGTGATACTGCGCGACGGACCGCACAAGATCACGATCGTCGCCCGTAAGGACTCCTACGGCGAGGGCCTCCAGGAGAACGTCCGCGCCGAGCTGGAGCGGGCCGGCATGGGCGCCGACAAGGTCAAGCTGCTTTCGTATGTGCCCCCGGAGGGCGCGTCGGCGCCGCCGGTGGACTTCTCGTCCGGCGCCAGGGAGATCAAGGACTACGGTGCGGACGCCGTGCTGGTGATCGGCTTCGGTGAGTCGGCGCGGGTGATCACCGCGCTGGCGGACGCCGGGGTGCAGATCCGGCACTGAGACGACGACGAGGGCCGCACCGGGAATCCGGTGCGGCCCTCGTCGTGTCCGCGAGTCAGCGGGAGCGGCGCCGCTCCAGGAACTCGGTCATCCGCCGGTGCTTCTCCTCGTCCTCGAAGAGCACCGCCTGGCTGAGCAGATCGAGCTGCGGGTGGGCGGCCGCCGGGGCGTCCACCGCCAGCTTGGTCAGCCGCAGCGCCAGCGCCGAACCCTTGGCCATCTCGTCGAGCAGGCCGTGCGCGGTGGGCAGCAGCTCCGCCGGCTCGGCCACCACCCGGTTGACCAGCCCGATCCGCAGGGCCTCGTCCGCGTCCACCCGCCGGCCCGTGAAGAGCAGCTCCTTGGCCCGGGCCTCGCCGACCAGTGCGGGCAGCCGGTAGGTCGCGCCGGCGCCGGCCAGGATGCCCAGCCGCACCTCGGGCTGGCCGAACACCGCACGCGCCGTGCACACCCGCAGATCGCAGGCGTACGCCAGCTCGGCGCCGCCGCCCAGCGCCGGGCCGTCCACGGCGGCCACGGTGGGCATCGGCAGCGCCCGGATCCGGGCGAAGGCGCCCTGGTTGATGGCGGCCAGCGCGTCCAGCCGGCCGCGTTCACGGAGCTGGGCGATGTCCGCGCCGCCGGCGAAGATGCCTTCCGTGCCGCCGGTGAGCAGCAGCAGGCGAGGCCGCGCCTCCAGCTCGGCGCAGACGGCGTGCAGCTCGGCGATCAGGTCCACGTCGATCGCGTTGCGCTTCTCCGGCCGGTCCAGGGTGACGACCAGCCGGTCCGGCAGCTCCTCGATCCGCAGCCCGCTCACTGCTTCACCCCGCCTTCCCAGGTGTAGAACCCCTGGCCCGACTTCTTGCCCAGCCGGCCGGCGGCCACCATCTCCTCGAGCAGTGGCGGCGGCGCGAACCGGTCCCCGTACGCGGCCTGGAGAGTGCGGGCGATGTCGAGCCGGACGTCCAGCCCGACCAGGTCGGTCAGCTCCAGCGGACCGACCGGGTGCCGGTAGCCGAGCACCATCGCCTTGTCGATGTCGGCGGGGCTGGCCACCCCGTCGGCGACCATCCGGATCGCCTCCAGGCCGAGGGTCACGCCGAGCCGCGAGGTGGCGAAGCCGGGCAGGTCGCGTACGACGACGGGGTCCTTGCCCAGCCGGCCGGCGAGCGCGACGGCCGCCTCGGTGGTCGCCGGCGCGGTGGCCGGGCCGACCACGACCTCGAGCAGCGCCATCGCCCAGACCGGGTTGAAGAAGTGCAGCCCGATGAAGTCGGCGGGCCGCGCCAGCCCCTCGGCCAGCTCGGCGATGGGGATGCTGGACGTGTTGCTGCCGAGCAGGGCGGGCCGGCGACCCTCGGCCTCGGAGAGCACGGCCCGCTTGAGGTCGAGCCGCTCGGGGACCGCCTCCACGATCACGTCGGGGCCCTCGGCCACCTCGGCGAGCCCGGCCCGCAGGGTGACCCGCTCGCGGTTCGCCGTCGCCGCCTCGGCGGTCAGCTTGCCGCGCTGCACGCCGCGCTCCCACAGCTCGCCGAGCCGCCGCACGGCGTCGGCGCCGCGCGCCGGGTCCACCTCGACCAGCTCGACCGCGTACCCGGCGCCGGCCGCCACGTACGCGATGCCGAGGCCCATGGTGCCGGCCCCGACGACCACAAAACGACCACTCATCGATGTCCCTTCGCCGCGGGCGGTGACGGGCGGGGTCTCCGCCGCGCCGGACCGTCCGCTCGCTCGCTCCTGGGTGCGACCCTATGCAGGGCCGGCCCGCGGGGCATGCGTGGGGGCGCGCCGGATCGGGTACAGACGGCCGTCGACGCCGAGGGAAGGATCGAGATGAGCCAGGAACCGGAGAGCGTGGAGAGCACCGAGACCGTGGAGACCCGCGGCGACGAGCGGGTGGACCTGCTCCGCGCGGACACCAACAACGACGGGAAGACCGACGTCTGGGTGGTGGACACCGACGGCGACGGGAAGGCCGACCTGTTCCAGTTCGACACCGACGGCGACGGCAAGGTGGACATCACCATGGTCGACATCGACGAGGACGGCACCCCGGACGAGGTGGTCGACGGCGACGGCGGCCTCCCGCCGGAGCAGACCACCCCCACCGTGCAGGTCTGACGCGTACGCCGGCGGGCGCCCCGGGCCGGTCCCGGGCGCCCGCCGGCTTCAGGCCAGCCGCAGCGTGGCCAGGTAGTACGGGTGGTCCCGGTCGTCCACGTCGACCAGTCGCCACGGTGAGCCGTGGACCAGCTCGGCGAACTCCTCGACCGAGCACACCAGATAGTCGAACCACTCGGTGCCGAGCAGCCGGTAGCGCAGCCGCAGCCGGAGCTGCCCGCCCAGCCGCCCCCGCCGCCGGTTCAGCTCGTGGTAGCCGGTGTGCACCGGGTCGGTGGTGCCGTACGGATCGGTGCCGTGCGCGATGACCTGCGCGCCGGGGTGGGCCAGCGCGGCGAGCGCGGCCAGCAGGGCGGGCGCCCGTTCCCGGCCCTCGAACAGCCCCAGGTTGTTGCCGAGCAGCAGGAAGGTGTCGTAGCGCCGGCCGTCGGCGACGTGCTCGTCCACGGTGCCGAGCACCAGGTCGCGTACGCCCCGGTGCCGGCTGACCCGCAGCGCCCCGGCCGAGGTGTCCAGCCCGGTGACCGGGACGCCGCGTTCCTGGAGGTGCAGCGCGATCCGGCCGCCTCCGACGCCGATGTCCAGCACCTGCCCGTGCACCCGCTCCACGGCCCGGTGGTCGTAGGGCTGCCACCGCTCCGGCGGGTCCAGGTAGTGCTCGGCGGGGGCGCCGTTGACCAGCCCGTCGTCGCGCTCGATGATCTCGATGACCGGCCGGGGCAGCCGCCCCCCGACCAGCGGCCGGGGCCCGATCCCGGTGCTGACCGCGTAGGCGTCGCGGATCATCTCGCCGAACACGTCGCCGATCGTGGGTTCCCCGGTCACGGACGCTGCGCTCACGGCGATCACGCTATCCGGGCTCCGTCCGCCTGTCGCGGTCGTATCCTGAGCGGCGTGACAGACCTGGACCGCCTGGCGGCGGAGAAGTACGTGCTGCTCACCACGTTCCGCAAGGACGGGCGGGCGGTGCCGACTCCGGTGTGGGCGGTGCGCGACGGCGAGGCGCTCGCGGTGTGGACGGTGTCGGACTCCGGCAAGGTGAAGCGGATCCGGCGCGACGGCCGGGTCACGGTGGCCCCGTGCGACGTGCGCGGCCGGCCGCACGGCGAGGCGGTGCCGGGGCACGCGACCCTCAGCGGCCCGGAGGCGACCCGGCGGATCCGGAGCCTGCTCAAGCAGAAATACCGGCTGATCGGCCGGCTCAGCCTGCTGGGCAGCCGGCTGCGCCGGGGTGAGGGCGGCACGGTCGGCCTGCGCATCGTGCTCGACTGAGCCGACCCCGGACACGATCGAGGGCGGCGGATCGTCGCTGTCGCGACGTCCCACCGCCCCTGCTCGGAACGCCTGAGAAACGTCCGGGTCGTCAGTCCCCCTGACGCTGCTGGGGAATCTGCCCCTGCAGCAGGGCCCGAACCTCCGACTCGCGGTAGCGGCGGTGGCCACCGAGGGTCCGGATGGCGCTGAGCTTGCCAGCCTTGGCCCACCGGGTCACCGTCTTCGGGTCGACACGGAACATCGACGCCACCTCGGCCGGCGTGAGTAGCGGCTCTGGTTCGTGCGTTCGCGATGCCATCGGGGTCACTCCTCCACATGTATAGACATCGGCCGGGGTCCCGCCGGCCGACGCGCCTCCCATGGTCCGGCTAGTCCCCGATGTCCGACATGGGCCGAACGGCCGAAGGTCCCTAGACGGACGGATGAACCATGCCCGATTTTTACGACTTTTATGCCGCAGAAAGTACCTTATTCGGACTCATGATCACGGGTCGTGATGCGTCAGCTACGAGACACTCTCGTATCGAGAGGTCCCAACCCGGACAAACCAGTCCCTAGTTGCAGCGCTCCAGCAGCTGCACGGCGCGCCACCGGGCGACCAGCTTGTCGTACGCCGCCGACGCCTCCTCCGCCTCACCCCGGGAGAGCCCGGCCAGCCCGGTCGCGACCAGCTCGGTCGAGTCGTCGGCGGCGAGCGTCTCGTCCGGCAGCAGCTGCACGAGGCCGCCGTAGTCCAGCTCCACCACGGAGCGCGGGTGGAACTCCTCCAGCCAGCGGGCAGCCTCCTCGACCGCCTCGGTGATCGGGGCCTCGCCGACCGACTTGCGCAGCACCGACAGCGCCCGGGAGGAGCGGCGGCGCGCCTTGGAGATCTCCGTCCGGTAGCGCAGTGCCCGCCGCTCCGGCTCGGTGACCAGGTGCCGTTCCTGCGAGTCGAAGAGCACGAACCAACGCAGCGGCACGCCCCAGGTGGCGATCTGCTCGTGCACCCGGGGCACTCCGTGCTCCAGCACCCGCGCCCCGCTGCGCCAGTCCTCCACCACCGCCTTGGCCTGGCCGGCCAGCACCGGCGGGACGAACGCGTCGGCCAGCACCGAGGGCACCCCGTCGCGGGCGCTCAGCGCCGCCTCGGCGACCCGGATCCGCAGGTTCCACGGGCAGACCAGCAGGCTGTCGTCGGTCTCCAGGACGTACGCCTCGTCGGGCAGGTCGGGCAGCCGGGTCCAGCCCGCGCCCAGCGCCTCGATCACCGCGGTCCGCTGCCGGACCGGCCCCTCCAGCGGGGCGACCGCCCGGCCCTCGTTGACGTAGCGGCGCCAGAAGGACTGGCGGTCGCGATCGAAGGCGGTCAGCGGCTCGTACACGCGCAGGTATGAAGCGAAGAGCGACGGCACGGCGCGATCCTCCCACGAGACGGGACTTGTCCGCCGCCGCCACCACGAGGCGCCGTGACGTGCGCGACAGTACGGCTGCGGCCGATATTAGGCTCAGCAGCACCGGCACCATCCCGCCGGCGTGCCATCAGGTTTCCGCGCCCCACAAGGGCGCACACCGACACAGGAGTCAGCCATGGGCGTTTTCGCCAGCACCGACGACCCGGGATCCACCGGTCACGAACAGGTCGTGTTCTGCCAGGACAAGCAGTCCGGCCTGAAGGCGATCATCGGGATCTACTCCACCGCGCTGGGCCCCGCGCTCGGCGGTACCCGGTTCTACCCGTACGCCAGCGAGGAGGCGGCCCTCGCCGACGTGCTCGACCTCTCCCGGGGCATGGCGTACAAGAACGCTCTGGCCGGCCTCGACCTGGGCGGCGGCAAGGCGGTCATCTGGGGCGACCCGGAGCAGGTCAAGAGCGAGGCGCTGCTGCGCGCCTACGGCCGCTTCGTGGAGTCCCTGGCCGGGCGCTACTACACCGCCTGCGACGTGGGCACCTACGTCGCCGACATGGACGTGATCGCCCGGGAGACGAGCTATGTCACCGGCCGCAGCGTCGAGCACGGCGGCGCCGGCGACTCCTCGGTCCTCACCGCCTGGGGCGTCTTCCAGGGCATGCGGGCCGCCGCCGAGCACGTCTGGGGCGCCCCGACGCTGGCCGGCAAGCGGGTCGGCGTGGCCGGCCTGGGCAAGGTCGGCAAGTACCTCACCGGCCACCTGCTGGAGGATGGCGCCGAGGTCGTGGCGACCGACGTCAACCCGAAGGCCCTGGAGTGGGTGCGCGCCACCCACCCGCAGGTCACGCTGGTCGACGACACCGCGGCGCTGGTCGCCGCCGACATCGACGTGTACGCGCCGTGCGCGCTGGGCGGCGCGCTGAACGACGACACGGTGCCGGTGCTGCGCGCGAAGGTGGTCGCCGGGGCGGCCAACAACCAGCTCGCCCACCCGGGCATCGAGAAGGTCCTCGCCGACCGGGGCATCCTCTACGCCCCGGACTACGTGGTGAACGCCGGTGGTGTGATCCAGGTCGCCGACGAGATCGAGGGCTTCAACTTCGAGCGGGCCAAGCTGCGGGCCACCCGGATCTTCGACACCACCCGGGAGATCCTTCGGCTCGCCGACGACGAGGGTGTCCCGCCGGCGGTGGCCGCGGACCGGCTCGCCGAGCGGCGGATGGCCGAGGTCGGCCGGCTGCGCACCATCCACCTGCGCTGAACGTCACCCGGGGGCGGGCCGCCGGCTCCGCCCCCGGGCCGCGGCGCGGCGGGCTCCGGCGTTAAGCTGGAACTTGGGATGCTTCGTACCGGTTTGACCGCTGTCACGGCCGGTCCCGGCGTCCGCTCCTTACCGGGTACACTTTGTGACGGCCGGATCACTGCGACGCGCAGGGCCGGTTGACGGTAACCCGAGGTGCCGAACGGTGGCATCCCCATGTACCGTAAGAGCCACGAGAGATGCCTGACGTCATCGGGGCCCGCCTTCGGGCTGCCCCGCATTCTGTGCGAGGGGGTCGAGCCATGGGGCGCGGCCGTGCTAAGGCCAAGCAGACGAAGGTGGCCCGGGAGTTGAAGTACCACTCCCCGAACACCGACCTCACCGCCTTGCAGCGCGAGTTGGCGGGTGCTGGTGGGAAGTCTGAGCAGCACTTCGACGACGACTACAAAGAGTATGTCGACGACGATGATGAGGATCACGCGGACGACGACCCGGACACCTGGGCCCGTCCGACCCGCTGACCTCCGGTCGCATCTGAGCACGCGGTGACTCCCCGCGTGCTCACGCATGTGCCCATCCAACGCGGCGCGCCGACGATCAGGGGCCTCGCCGTCCCGGACCCACTCCGGCCGACCGGCGGGTCCCTGATCGTCGACGCGTGCCCTCAGCGGGGCCGGTTGTTCCAGTTGTAGAACGTCGGGATGTTCTCGAAGTGGTTCCAGGCGCACACCGCGCTGGCGCCGTCGCCGCCCGACACCTCCGCCCGCAGCAGGCGCGCGGCCTCGGCCTCGTGGAGAAGCGCGGTCAGTCCGACGGCGGCCTCCCGCACCCGGTCCGCGACGGGATCGGGCCCGGCTCCTCCGACGCGCTCAGGCTGCCGGTGACTCGTGGTCTCGGGCATGCTCCAACACTCCCTCCAGTAGGCGGATCTTGCTGTTGCGGCAGTGCTCGGTCTCCGTACCGTCGAAACGCCCCAGCTCGAAGTAGCGGTTGGCCGCGTGGCCCCCGCCGCAGAAGCCGAAGTAGGGGCAGGACGACCGGCACGCCTCCACGCCGGTGAGGAACTCGCGCACCCAGGGGGTCCGCCCGGCGCCGGCCAGGATCTCGGCCAGCGGGGTCGTCAGCACGTTACCGCTGCTGAAGTCGCCGTAATGCGGGTCGGTGAAGCCGGCCAGCTCCGGGGAGAGCACCACCACCGACCCGTCGTGGGCGACCGTGGGGATCGGGTCGAGGCGGCGGGGCAGCAGGTCGTCCGCCGCGCCGGCCAGGACGGCTCCGGCGTACCGCAGCGACCACTCGACCTCGCGCAGGTGGATCCGGGGATCCCGGCGCCAGGCGCCGACCAGCTCCGCCCAGAACCCGGTCACCGCGGCCGCGTCCCGGGCGTTCGTGCGGGTGTTGACGCCCTCGGTCTCCTCGATGTTGATCCCCAGCACGTCGCAGCCGAGCTCGAGGAAGTAGTCGTAGAGCTCGGTGGCCAGCCCCGGCTCCGGCCGGGAGACCACGGCCAGCGCCGAGAACGGCAGCCCGTGCCGGCGCAGCGCCGCCACCCCGGCCAGGATCCGGTCGTACGCCGGCCGGCCGCCCCGGGTGACCCGCTCGCCGTTGCGGTCCCGGGGGCCGTCCACGCTCACGCTGACCCGGATCCCGTGCTCGGCGAAGAACCCACACCAGGCGTCGTCGATCAGCGTGGCGTTGGTCTGGACGTGGTGCTCCACCCCTGGCCCGAACGGGGCCAGCAGGGCGGCCAGATGGTCCCGACCGGCCGCGAGCGGCTCCCCGCCGTGCCAGACCACCGAGAAGCGCCCGGAGGCCGCCCAGGGCCGCACGGAGGCCGCCACCGCCTCGGCGACCGGCACCGGCATCCGCCGGTCCGCCGCGCGCAGCGGCAGGTAGCAGTAGACGCAGTCGAGGTTGCAGAGCGTGGTCGGCTGCATCACCACGTACGAGGGGACGGCGGCGATGCCCCGCATTCCGGTGTGCGTGCGCGCAGCCATCAACCCTCCCCCGCCTAGCCTGAACTGCCCTTCAGGCTAGGCGGCGGTGGCTACTCGGGTGAACCCCCGATCAGGTGCCCGGATGATCACCAGAGAGTGATCATCCGCGGGTGTGCTGGCCGATCATCTGCACGTTGCCGGAGCCCTCGATGATCTCGCCGGCCTGCCAGGCGTCGACGCCGCGGCCGGTCAGGGTGGCCAGCGCGCGGTCGGCGTCCTCGGCGGAGACGACGGCGAACATGCCGACGCCCATGTTGAAGGTCGCCTCCATCTCCGGGTCCTCGATCCGGCCCTTGGACTGGATCAGGTCGAAGACCGGCTGCGGCTTCCAGGTGGAGCGGTTGACCACCGCGTCGACGTGCTCGGGCAGGACCCGGACCAGGTTGCCCGGGATGCCGCCGCCGGTGACGTGGGCCAGCGCCCGCACCTCGGCCTCGGCGATCAGCTTGAGGCAGTCCTGCGCGTAGATCTTGGTGGGCGTGAGCAGCTCCTCGCCGAGGGTCCGCTGCCGGCCGAAGTCGTCGATCACCACGTCGAGCCGCATCCGGCCCGCGCCCAGCAGCACGTGCCGGACGAGCGAGTAGCCGTTGGAGTGCAGGCCGGAGGAGCGCATCGCGATCACGACGTCGCCCACCTCGACCCGCTCGGAGCTGAGGATGTCGCTCTCCTCCACCACGCCCACGCCGGTGGCCGAGATGTCGTACTCGTCGGGGCGCAGCACACCCGGGTGCTCGGCGGTCTCGCCGCCGAGCAGGGCGCAGCCGGCGTAGCGGCAGCCGTCGGCGATGCCGGCGCCGATCTCGGCGACCTTGTCCGGCACGACCTCGCCGGTGGCGATGTAGTCGAGCAGGAAGAGCGGCTCGGCGCCGCACGCCACCAGGTCGTCGACCACCATGGCGACCAGGTCGATGCCGACCGTGTCGTGGATGTCGAGCTGCTGGGCGATCACCAGCTTGGTGCCCACGCCGTCGGTGGAGGAGGCCAGGATCGGGTTCTTGTATTTCTTGGTGTCCAGCCGGAACAGGCCGGCGAAGCCGCCCAGGTCACCCATGACCTCCGGGCGCCGGGTCTGCCGGACCTTCGACTTCAGCAGCTCGACCGCGCGGTCGCCCGCCTCGATCGACACCCCGGCGTCGGCGTACGAGACCGAGCGTTTGCGCTGCGTACGGCCGGTCCCCGCCGACCAGGGCTGGCGGTCGCCGCCGGCGCCCGTCGGGCTGGATCCTGCGCCGCTGCGCTCGGACACGTGCGTCACGGTTCTCCCCTTTGTGGTTCCGCGGGACCGGTTGCGGCGGCCCCGCGTCGGTGGTGCTACGGGCGGTTGCTCGGCGTGGCGACGAGCGCGGCGGTGGTTGCTGCGGTGGCCTCGGACGCCTCGGCGGCGACCCGGCGACCCACTCCTTCGAGCACGTGTTTGCCGATCAGGTTCCCGGCCGGCAGCTCGATCGGGTATTCCCCGTCGAAGCACGCCCGGCAGAGCCGGGTCTTCGGCTGCTCCGTCGCGGCAATGAGGCCGGGGAGCGATACGTAGCCCAGCGTGTCGGCGCCGATCGACCGCCGGATGCCCTCGTTGTCCAGCCCGTTGGCCAGCAGCTCGGCGCGGGTGGCGAAGTCGATCCCGTAGAAGCAGGGCCAGCTGACCGGCGGGGAGGAGATCCGGACGTGGACCTCCAGCGCCCCCGCCTCGCGCAGCATCCGCACGATGGCCCGCTGGGTGTTGCCCCGGACGATCGAGTCGTCCACCACCACCAGGCGCTTGCCGCGGACGTTCTCCCGCAGCGGGTTGAGCTTGAGCCGGATGCCGAGCTGGCGCAGGGTCTGCGAGGGCTGGATGAAGGTGCGCCCGACGTACGGGTTCTTCATCAGGCCCTGGCCGTAGGTGATGCCGGACTCCTCGGCGTAGCCGATCGCCGCCGGCGTGCCGGACTCCGGCACCGGGATGACCAGATCGGCCTCGACCGGGTGCTCCTTGGCGAGCTGGCGGCCGATCTGCACCCGGGCGGAGTGCACGTTCCGGCCGGCGATGGTGGCGTCCGGGCGCGCGATGTACACGTATTCGAAGAGGCAGCCCTTGGGCTCCGGGGCGGCGAACCGGCTGGACCGCAGCCCGTCCTCGTCGATGGCGATCAGCTCGCCCGGCTCCACCTCGCGGACCACGCTCGCGCCGACGATGTCCAGCGCGGCGGTCTCGCTCGCCACCACCCAGCCGCGCTCCAGCCGGCCGAGCACGAGCGGGCGGACGCCGTGCGGGTCGCGGGCCGCGTAGAGGGTCGACTCGTCCATGAAGACGAAGCTGAACGCGCCGCGGAGCTGGGGCAGCAGCTCCAGGGCGGCCGCCTCGACGGAGAGGTCGGGGCGGCTGGCCAGCAGCATGGTGACCAGCGAGGTGTCGTTGGTCGAGCCGTCGGAGTCCACGCCCCGCTCGGCCACCTCGCGCTGGAGCTCGGCGGTGTTGACCAGGTTGCCGTTGTGGGCCAGCGCGATCGTGGTGCCGGCGCTGGTGGCCCGGATGGTCGGCTGGGCGTTCTCCCAGGTCGACCCGCCGGTGGTCGAGTAGCGCGCGTGGCCGATGGCCACGTGCCCGCGCAGGCTGGCCAGGGTCGGCTCGTCGAAGACCTGGGCGACCAGGCCGAGGTCCTTGTAGACCACGACGCCCGAGCCGTCGCTCACCGCGATGCCCGCGGCCTCCTGGCCACGGTGCTGGAGGGCGTAGAGCCCGAAGTAGGTCAGGTTGGCGACCTCCTCCCCGGGCGCCCAGACGCCGAAGACGCCGCACGCGTCCTGGGGGCCGGGTCGCTGGGGGTCAAGGTCGTGGCTCAGCCGGCCATCGCCTCGGGGCACCTGCCGCTCCCTCTTGCTGGGGTCTGGACTGGCCTGGGCGGAGGTCGGGGGGCAAGCTCCGCACGGTGGGCCGGGGACCGTCGTCGCCTCACAGTGTACGCGACCAGCGGTCGACACCGACAGTCACGATCCGCCCGCTGAGCGTGAACGTGCGCGCCGCGTCCCCGCAGCTAGAGCGGGAGGTGCTCGGAGAGGTCCGCCCGGATGCCGGACACCCGCACGCGACCCTCGGTCACGGCCTCCGCCCAGCCGAGACGGCCGGTGGCGAGCGCCACCCAGGTCGCCGGGTCCATTTCCACCACGTTCGGGGGCGTTCCACGGGTGTGTCGCGGCCCCGCCACGCACTGCACCGCGCCGTAGGGTGGAACCCGCACCTCCACCGATCGGCCGGGGGCGCGCTCCGCGAGGACGGCCAAGAGGGTACGGACCGCCTCCCGGAACACCGGCCGATCGGGCGTACGCCCCTCATCCAGCGCCGTCAACGTTGCCGCTACCGCGGCGGAATAAGTGTGCGGAGAGGACACGACGGGACGATACGACCCGGCAGCATCCCGCTCGACGCTGGCCCTGGGTAGAGATGAGCCAGCCAGACAAGGCATAGTTGCCGACGGCGTATTCGTACCGTGAGTGATCACCCGGCCGGACCGGCCGGCGGGGAGATCAGACCCGGAAGGCGGTGGACGTGTCAACACACCGACGTGCCTGGAAGCAGCGGGCCGGTGTGGTCGTAGCGCTGGTCTTCGGCGCGCTGCTCGCCGTCCCCGCCACACCCGCCCTCGCGGCTCCCAACATCGGCAACGTGTCGGCCTCGCCGAACTCGGTGGAGGCCGGCGGTTCGGTCAAGGTGACCTACAGCCTCAACTTCACCGACCCGCTGTCCAGCGCCGACGTCTCGGTCACCTCCAGCAACCCGAAGCTCAACTGCGTCGACGGCTGTTCCCGGGGCCGGGTGAACCAGAACGGCACCTTCGACGCCACCTTCCGGGCTGCCTCCGACGCGCCGAACGGCTCCGCCACGATCACGATCAAGGCGACGGATTCCAACGGGCCGAACAAGCAGGAGGAATCCGCCACGGTGACGGTGACCCTGGTCGCCAAGGCTCCTCCTGCCCCGCAGACGGTCAAGTCGGTCTCCGGCAAGGTGGTCGCCGCGGCCAACGGCGACCCGGTGACCGGCGCCGTCGTGATGCTCCGCGACAGCCAGGGCAAGCAGCGCCAGACCAGCACGGACGGTAGCGGCAACTTCCGGTTCAGCGGCTCGGCCTCGGACCCGATCGCGCCCGGCCGGATCGACCTGGGCGCGAACAAGGACGGCAAGATCGGCACCAAGTCCTTCGACGCCGCGGCCGGCCAGTCGGTGACCGGGCAGCGGATCAGCGTGCCGGTCCAGGTCGAGGCCAGCCCCAGCCCCACCCCGTCGGCGAGCGAGGAGCCCCTGCCGAGCGACGAGGCGACCGACGAGGCGACCGACGAGCCGGCCAGCGACGCCCCCGCCGCCCAGCAGCCCGCCGCCAACGAGGACTCAGGCGGCTTCAGCTCCTGGCTGCTCATCCTGCTCGGCGGCCTCTTCGTCGCCGTCGGTGTGGGCACCATCGTGCTGCTCTACATGCGCCGCAAGAACGAGGACGGCGACGGCGACGGTGACGGCCCGCACGGGCCGGTCGGCCCCGGTGGCCCGGGCGGAGCGGCCGGCGCGGTGCCGGGTGCCCGGGGTGCCTACCGGGGCGCGGACGACCAGACCCGGGTGGTGAACGGCATGGGTGCCGGTGCGGCGCCGACCATGGTCGGCGGCACCTCGCTCAGCGACGCGCCGACCATGATGCACCGCCCGGTCGTGGACGACGTCCCGCCGGACCCGTACGGCGCGCCGCCCGGGCCCTCCTACGGTGTCGGGGCGGGCCAGGCCGGCTGGGCCGGGAACGGCTACGGCGACGAGGCTCCCAACCAGGGCGGCTACGGCGGCGGCAACAACGGCTACGGCAACGCCCCCTCCTCGGGTGGCGGCTACGGCACCGCCCCGTCGTCCGGCGGCGGCTACGGCAGCCGGGACTACGGTGCCGGCGGCCACCCGACCGCGCAGGGCGGCGGCTACGGCAACGAGCGCTACGACGAGCCCACCGGCCGCTACACCGGTGACAGCACGCAGTACGCGCCGCCGGCCGACCCGTACCCGACCAGCACCTACCAGCCGGACCAGGGCCGGGGCTACGACCAGCCCGGCCAGGGCCAGTACGGCCGCGGCCCGGAGCAGGGCGGCAACGCCTACGGCTCCGGCGGCGGCTACGGCGCCCCGGCCGGCGGCTACGACAACGGTCCCGCGGGCGGCTACGACAAGGGCCCGGCGGGCGGCTACGACAAGGGCCCGGCGGGTGGCTACGACGGCGGCCAGACCGGCAGCTACGACAGCCGCCAGGGCGGCTACGACGGCGGCCAGCAGGGCGGCGGCTACGACGGCGGCCGGCAGGGCGGGTACGACGGCGGCCAGCAGGGCGGCGGCTACGGCCAGCAGGGCGGCTACGACGGTTACGACCAGCGCGGCGGCTACGGTGGCGGCGACGGTTACGGCCAGCCCCAGCAGGGCGGCTACGGCCAGCAGGGCGGCTACGGCCAGGAGCAGCCGCCGCAGCAGCGCGGCGGTGGCTACGACAACCAGGGTTACGACCAGGGCGGCTACTACGCCGACCCGGCCGAGGCCGGCCGGGGACGACCGGACGCCCCGCAGGACCGCGGCGGTCGCCGCCTGGACTGGCTGGACGACTGACCGCCGGGGCGCGAGCGCCCCGACCGAGCACGACGAAAGTGGCCGCCCGGCTGAGCCGGGCGGCCACTTCGCGCAGGGCGGCCTGGCGGGCGACCATCGGCAGCAGTGGCCGGCTGGGCGCGCAGGCAGCGGCTCACCATGTGCCGGCTTCCCCGGGCGGCGCCGCTGACTCGTTCACGTCATCAAGTTCGTAGCCGCCGCCGAGCGGCACCCCGACCGCCGGACGGGTGGCGAGCCGGGCCGTCGAGGAGCATGCCGGGAGCCCTGGCGACCACCGTCGCGAGGGTGTCGCCGGCCTCAGGCGGGGGCGAAGTAGCCCTGGCGCAGCACCGGCACCACGTCGGAGACGCCGACCTCGACGGCGACCGCCACGTCCTCGGCGAAGCCGCCCTCGACGAGTTCCCGGCCGGAGACGCAGCCCCGCACGGCCGCCGGCACGTCGGGCGTGCTGGCCAGTGCGGCCAGGGCCATGGCCGCCTCCACCGAGAGCCCGCCGGGCACCCCGGAGAGGGCGTCCAGCACGCTGGCCGCCCCGAGCTGGTCCTCCACGCCGGGGCGCAGGGACCCGTCCGGCCAGCGCTCACCGGCGGCCACCACACCCACGGGGGCGTCGGTCGAGCCGTACCCCTGCGCGCGGAGCCAGCGCCCGACGGCGGGCGCGTTACGCAGGCAGGCCGCGACCACCGGCACGCCGGTGGCGCTCGCGGCGGCGCTGATGGCCGAGCCGTTCGGCGACGGCAGCACCAGGTCGGCGACGACCGGCGCGGTCCGCAGTGCCGCCGGGGAGAGCGACCACGGGTGTTCCGGGGTCGTCTTCCGGCGGCCGACGGCGGCCACGGCGCCGACCCGGCGGGCGTAGTCGGCGGCCTGCTCGCCCCACGGGAACGGGTGCACCCGCATGCCGCGGCTGACCGCCACCTCCACGGCGGTGGTGAACGAGAGCACGTCCACCACCACCAGGGCGGCGCAGACCCGGCCGAGCTCCGCGGCCCCGCTCAGCCCCCAGTCGAACCGAGCGCCGGTGCCGGGTTGGGCGAAAACGGCCAAGGCCAGGGCCTCAGCGCTGATCCGGCGCGGGGCGCTGGTCGGGGTCACCGGCAGCCGCCGGGGAAGCGTCCGGGTCGGACGCCTCGGGAGCCTCGGAACCGTCGGTCGTGGCGTCGGTGGCCGCGGCCGGAGCCTCGTCCACCGGAACCGCGTCCGCCGGGACCTCGGCTGCCGGAGCCTCGTCCGTCGCGGCGTCGTCGGCCGCCGGAGCGTCCGCGGCCGCCGCGGACGCGGCCGTCTCGGCCTCGGTCTCGGTCTCGGTCTCGGCCTCCGCCGGAGCGGGGCCCGCCTGCGCGATCGGCTCGGAGGCGACCTCGGCCGGGTCGACGTCGACCGGCTGCTCGGCGGTGGCCGGCAGGACGGTGGTGGTCCCGGTGCGGGTGGCCTCCACCTCGACCCGGGCCGCCTCCGCGCCGCCGAACAGGCGCGGCAGGGTGGCGGTGTGCGCCTCGCGCAGCTCGTCGAGGCCGATCCGGAACTGGCCGTGCACCTCCAGGGCGCCGCCGGCCGGGTCGGTGACCCCGATGAACTCCCACGGCACCCCGCGCTCGGCGCAGAGGGCGGTGAACGCCTTCTCGTGCCCGCGCGGCACCGACACCAGCACGCGGCCGGCGGACTCGCTGAACAGGAACACGAACGGCATCGAACCGCCGGCGAAGTGCTCCGGCAGCACGACCCGGGCACCGACCCCGCGCCGCAGGCTGGACTCGACCAGGCTCTGGGCGAGACCACCGTCGGAGAGGTCGTGCGCGGAGCTGAGGTGCCCGACCCGGGCCGCGTCGGCGAGCAGCTCGGCGAGCTGCCGCTCGCGGGCCAGGTCGACCTGCGGCGGGATGCCGCCCAGGTGCTCGTGCGTCACCCAGGCCCACTCCGAGCCGGAGAGCTCGACGTGCGTCTCGCCCAGCAGGAAGAGCTGGTCGTGGTCGCCGGCCGGCCGCGGCACGAAGCCCATCGGCACCCGGTCGGCGACGTTGTCGAGCACACCCAGCACGCCGACCACGGGGGTCGGGTGGATGGCCGCCGCGCCGGTCTGGTTGTAGAAGCTGACGTTGCCGCCGGTCACCGGGATGCCCAGCTCCAGGCAGCCGTCCGCCAGGCCGCGCACGGCCTCGGCGAACTGCCACATGACGCCCGGGTCCTCCGGGGACCCGAAGTTGAGGCAGTTGGTCACGGCGATCGGCTTCGCGCCGGTCACCGCCACGTTCCGGTACGCCTCGGCCAGCGCGAGCTTCGTCCCGTGGTAGGGGTCGAGGCGCGCGTACCGGCCGTTGCCGTCGACGGAGAGGGCGACGCCGAGGCCGGTCCGCTCGTCGATCCGGATCACGCCGGAGTCCTCCGGCTGGGCCAGCACGGTGTTGCCCAGCACGTACCGGTCGTACTGCTCGGTGACCCAGGTCTTGTCGGCCAGGTTCGGCGACGCGATCATGCGGAGCAGGGTCTCCCGGAGCGCCTCCGGGTTGCTCGGCCGGGGCAGCGTCTCGGCCCGGTCGGCCTGGAGCAGGATCAGGTCGGCCGGCTCGCGCATCGGGCGCGCGTAGACCGGGCCGTCGTCGACCAGCGAGCCCGGCGGCACGTCCACCACCAGCTGGTCGCGCCAGGTGATCAGCAGGCGGCCGGGCTGGCCGTCCGGCGACGGCGGGGTGACCTCGCCGATGGCGGTGGCGAGCACGCCCCACTTCTCGGCGGTCTTGAGCACCGCCTCCAGCTTGTCCGGCGCCACCACCAGCAGCATCCGCTCCTGGGACTCGCTGGCGAGGATCTCGTGCGGCTCCATCGAGGGCTCGCGCAGCGGCACCCGCTCCAGCCAGACCCGCATGCCGGTGCCGGCCGCGGCGGCAGTCTCGGTGAGCGCGCAGGTCAGACCGGCGCCGCCGAGGTCCTGGATGCCGACGACCAGCTCGGCGTCGTACAGCTCGAGGCACGACTCGATGAGCAGCTTCTCGATGAACGGGTCACCCACCTGCACGGCCGGGCGGCGCTGCTCGCTGCCCTCGTCGAAGGTGGCGCTGGCCAGCACCGACACGCCGCCGATGCCGTCCCGGCCGGTCTTGGCGCCCATCAGCACCACGACGTTGCCGGGGCCGGCGGCCTCCTTCTTCTGCAGCCGGTCGACCGGCAGCACGCCGAGGCAGAGCGCGTTGACCAGCGGGTTGCCCTGGTAGCAGGGGTCGAAGACCACCTCACCGCCGATGTTGGGCAGGCCGAGGCAGTTGCCGTAGCCGCCGACGCCGGCCACCACGCCGGGCAGCACGCGGGCGGTGTCCGGGTGGTCGGCCGCGCCGAAGCGCAGCGGGTCCATCACGGCGACCGGGCGGGCGCCCATGGCGAGGATGTCCCGGACGATGCCGCCGACGCCGGTCGCCGCGCCCTGGTACGGCTCGACGAAGCTCGGGTGGTTGTGCGACTCGACCTTGAAGGTCACCGCCAGCTCGTCGGAGACCTGGACCACGCCGGCGTTCTCGCCGATGCCGGCCAGCAGCCGGTCGCTCGGCGGGGCCTTCTCGCCGAACTGGCGCAGGTGCACCTTGCTCGACTTGTAGGAGCAGTGCTCGCTCCACATGATCGAGTACATGGCCAGCTCGGCCTGGGTGGGCCGGCGGCCGAGGATGTGCCGGATCCGGTCGTACTCGTCGTCGCGGAGGCCCAGCTCGGCGTACGGCTGGAGTTCCTCGGGGCTGTCGGCGGCCCGGGGCACGGTGTCCACGCCGAGGGCCCAGTCGTCGGCCGGGCCGGCCTGCGGCACCACGCCCGGCGTCTCCCGCAGGGCCGGGTCCGGATGGGTGGTCATGACCTCTCCTCGCTGCGCTCGCCGCCGTGGCGGCGGGTGGGCCGACCGATGATCCCGCCGCGTACGGTCACCGGGCCGACCTTCGTTCGCGACTGCGGGGCTCGCAGACCCGGCTCACTCCTCACGCTCACGCCGGGGCCCCCACCAGGTGCTTGAGCACCGAGGTGAAGAAGCCGAGACCGTCCAGGGAGGGGCCGGTGAGCGCCTCCACCGCGTGCTCGGGGTGCGGCATGATGCCGACCACGTTGCCGGCCTCGTTGGTGATCGCGGCGATGTCGCGCTGCGATCCGTTGGGGTTGCCGCCGACGTAGCGGGCGACGACGCGGCCCTCGGCCTCCAGCCGGTCCAGCGTCGCCGGGTCGGCGACGTAGCAACCCTCGCCGTTCTTGACCGGGACGAGCACCTCCTGGCCCGGCTGGAACGCGTTGGTCCAGGCGGTGCCGACGGCCTCGATCCGGAGGACCTGGTCGCGGTTGCGGAAGTGCAGGTGCTGGTTGCGCGTCAGCGCGCCGGGCAGCAGGTGGGCCTCGCAGAGGATCTGGAAGCCGTTGCAGATGCCGAGCACCGGAAGGCCGCCGCGGGCGGCGTCGACGATCGTCCCCATCACCGGGGCGAACCGGGCGATCGCGCCGCAGCGCAGGTAGTCGCCGTAGGAGAAGCCGCCGGGCAGGACGACCGCGTCCACTCCGTGCAGGTCCGGGTCGCCGTGCCAGAGCCGGACCGGTTCGGTGCCGGCGATCCGGACGGCCCGGGCCGCGTCTCCGTCGTCGAGCGAGCCGGGGAACGTCACCACACCGACCCGGGCGGTCACGAGCGCGCGTCCGCGGTCTCGTCGGCCTCGACCAGGCGGACGGTGAAGTCCTCGATGACCGGGTTGGCGAGCAGCTTGTCGGCGATCTCCCGAGCCCGGTCCAGGTCCGGTTCACCGGTGAACTCGATCTCGATCCGCCTGCCGATCCGGACCGAGGCGACGTCGCTGACGCCGAGCCGGGGCAGCGCGTTTGCGACGGCCTGGCCCTGAGGATCGAGGATCTCGGGCTTGAGCATGACGTCGACGACGACGCGAGGCACGGGGCACTCCTGACTGTGTACGCAGTTGGGTGCCGGCCCACAACGGGCGAGCGCAGCCAGCCTACCTGGCAGATACCGTCCCGCCCGCACCGGCCGGGGCCGGGTCAGGCAGTGATCGGCGTGACCGCCCGCCGGAACGGAGGGCCGATGCGCGTTCGTTGCGGCGTCGATATGAATTCGTTGCCCGGCGCGGCGGCCGGGCTCGGGCGGCAGGCCTTTCACCAGGCATTTTGCCGCAGATCTCCGGCGGTCGGACCGGTTTCCGACAGGCGGGGCGGCCGACCGGCCGGAGCCAATCCTCAACATCGCTCGATTTCGATTCAACACTTGTGACGAACATCGGCCCGCCCTTAGCATGCATCGTCGGACGTCGATTAGTTCATCGACTCCCGCCGCTGGAACCACCCCGACCGGCGGCACCACCACCGGCCCGGCGATCCCGGGCAACCGCCGCAGAAGGAGTCCCCGACATGCGTCTCCGTCCCCTGCTCGCCGTGCTGACCACCGCCCTCGCCGGCGTGCTGGCCACCGCCTCGGGCGCCGCCGCCGCACCGGCCGGCCCGCAGCCGATCATCGGCGGCGGCACCGTCTCCTCCGCGCCGTGGGCCGCCGCCGTGTTCAGCAACGGCTCGTTCACCTGCTCCGGCAGCGTGATCGCCTCCCAGTGGGTGCTCACCGCCCGGCACTGCGTCAGCGGCTCCATGTCGGTCCGGGTCGGCAGCGTCTACCGCTCCTCGGGTGGCGTGACCCGCACCGTCTCCGCCTCCTACACCCGCTACGACCTGGCGCTGCTCCGGCTCTCCAGCGCGGTCAGCACCTCCGCCGTGACGCTGGCCAGCAGCAACCCGCCGGTCGGCTCGACCAACTCGATCTACGGCTGGGGCATGACCTGCTACAGCGGCTGCTCGGCGTCGAGCCAGCTCAAGACCGCGACCGTCCAGGTGACCAGCAACAACGCCACCGACGCGTACGGCGGGCAGGCCATCCGCAGCACGGAGATCAGCGGCAACGCCTGGAAGGGCGACTCGGGCGGCCCGCAGTTCTACAACGGCCGGCAGGTGGGAGTCGCCTCCACCGCCGACGGCGTGAGCATCCAGAACTACGGCAGTGTCGCGTACAACCGGTCCTGGATCACCTCGGTGGCCGGTGTCTGACGGTTAGCGCCGGTGCGGCGCGGATTGGTCGGTGCCACCCCGACCGTCCGCGCCGCGCCGTTTTGCAGCATCCGATCAGGTGAACACGGCTCACGAACCGGCCGCCCGACGGCTGACAGCATCGGAACCGTGCTGGTCGTGACGACGGATCAACTGCCCGGCTACGAGATCCGCCAGATCCTCGGCGAAGTGGTCTCCTCGATGGCGCGGACCCGCAACCCGTACCGCGAGGGGGTCAAGAACCTGCGGGGTGGCGCCTACGACCCCATGGCGCCGGACAACCTCACCCGCTGGCGCACCGACTCGGTGGCCCGGCTCGGCGAGGAGGCCATGCGGCTCGGCGCGAACGCGGTGATCGGCATGCGCTTCGACAGCCGGGACTGCGGCGAGATGTGGATGGAGATCTGCGCGTACGGGACAGCGGTGATCGTCGTACCCAAGACGCCCGACGTCATGCCGCCCGACCAGCCCATGATCGCGGCCGAGACCGCCCACGAGCCGGAGATCGCCGCCGCCCCCGGTGGCATCGCCGAACCGGCCAGCGCCCCCAACCTCCGAACCGCCGCCGAGACCCCCACCCGCGACTCCTGACCCCGGTCAGAGGATGGGGGGCGGGGAGTAGGCGGCGGCTTCGGGGTGAGCCTCCACGATCTTGGCGATGCGGGCGGTCACCCGGTCGACCTGGGCGCCGGCGGCGCCGACGAAGGCGTTGCGGTCGGCGACCAGGGCGTCGATCTCGGCCCGGCTCAGGCCCAGCCGGCCGTCGGCGGCGAGGCGGTCGAAGAGGTCGTTCTCGGCGGCGCCCTTCTCCCGCATGGCCAGCGCCACGGCGACCGCGTGCTCCTTGATCACCTCGTGTGCGACCTCCCGGCCGACGCCCCGGCGCACCGCCGCCACCAGGATCTTGGTGGTGGCCAGGAAGGGCAGGAAGCGCTCCAGCTCCCGGTTGATCACCGCCGGGTACGGGCCGAACTCGTCGAGCACGGTGAGGAAGGTCTGGAACAGCCCGTCGGCGGCGAAGAAGGCGTCCGGCAGGGCCACCCGGCGGACCACCGAGCAGGAGACGTCCCCCTCGTTCCACTGGTCGCCGGCCAGCTCGCCGACCATCGACAGGTAGCCCCGGATGATCACCGCGAAGCCGTTCACCCGCTCCGACGAGCGGGTGTTCATCTTGTGCGGCATGGCGCTGGAGCCCACCTGGCCGGGCTTGAAGCCCTCGGTGACCAACTCCTGGCCGACCATCAACCGGATCGTGGTGGCCAGCGACGACGGCGCGGCGGCGACCTGGGCCAGCGCGGAGAGCACGTCGAAGTCCAGCGAACGCGGATAGACCTGGCCGACGCTGTCCAGCACCCGGGCGAAGCCGAGGTGCTCGGCGACCCGGCGCTCCAGCTCGGCCACCTTGCCGGCATCGCCGTCGAAGAGGTCGAGCTGGTCGGCGGCGGTGCCCACCGGTCCCTTGATGCCGCGCAGCGGGTAGCGGTCGATGAGGTCCGTCAGCCGCTCGTACGCGATCAGCAGCTCCTCCGCCGCGGAGGCGAAGCGCTTGCCCAGCGTGGTGGCCTGCGCGGCAACGTTGTGCGACCGGCCGGTCATCACCAGGCCGGAGTACTCGTGGGCGTGCCAGGCCAGCCGGACCAGGGTGGCGACCACCCGGTCCCGGATCAGCTCCAGCGAGGCCCGCACCTGGAGCTGCTCGACGTTCTCGGTCAGGTCGCGAGAGGTCATCCCCTTGTGCACGTGCTCGTGGCCGGCGAGGGCACTGAACTCCTCGATCCGGGCCTTCACGTCATGCCGCGTGACCCGCTCGCGCTCCGCGATCGAGGCCAGGTCCACGTCGTCGACCACCCGCTCGTACGCCTCGACCACCCCGTCCGGCACCGGCACGCCGAGGTCCCGCTGGGCCCTGAGCACGGCGAGCCAGAGCCGCCGCTCCATGCGTACCTTCTCCTCCGGCGACCAGAGGGCGACCAGCTCGGGCGAGGCGTAACGGTTGGCGAGCACGTTCGGGATCGTCACGGCCCCATTCTCCCGTACCCGCCGGCCGGCACTCCGGCCGGCCCACGAGCCGGATCAGGCGGGAGCGGGGCGGCCGGTGAGGGCGCGGTACAGCCCGGCGCAGGCGTCCTCCTCGGTGTCGAAGCGCTGGCGGACGTCGTGCACGCCGCGCTCGTAGAGGCCGATCTCCCAGCCACCGTCCTTGGCGTGGCGGAGGAACCAGAAGTCGGGCGGGACCGGCACGTGCTCGTGCACGCCCTCCAGCTCGAAGGCGTCCGGCGACAGCCCCGCCGCCAGCAGGGCCCCGCGTACCTGGTGCCGATCCACTCCGGGCCTCCCCTCGACGGCTCAGCGACGTCCGCGCCACCGCACGGTGCCGGCCTGCGACAGGTACGCCGCGTCGAGCCTCATCGTGAGGGGTTTTCGCCGTGGCTGCGCGGTTTGACCGTTCAGCCACCTGATCGGGTCGTACCCGCGACGCCCGCCCGGCGCGAACCGGGCGGGCGTCGGTCGTTCGAGGACTCAACGGCCGGGCAGCGTGACCGTCGGGTCGAGGGCGATCCCCAGCTGCTGCGTCGCGGTGAGGGTGAATTTGCCCTCCACGTTCGCGGCGAGCGTCACCCTCAGCCACGTGCCGTCGCCACGCCGCACCTCGATCTCCCGCTGCGCGGCGACACCGTCGGCGCGTCGGGTCGTGGTGGTGCGGCGCCGCTCGCCGCGCGGGCCCGTGCCCACCTCGCAGGCCCGGGTCGGGGTGGGCTCGCCGCAGTCGAGGTCGCCCGCCGGAGCCGCGTCGCGCCGCCGGATGTCCACCGAGAGGAGCCCGGCCACCTTCTTCACCATGACCCGGCCGTAGCCCCAGTAGGTGTCCGTGGTGTTCCGGCTCTCGGCGCCCCGGTCACTCCAGCCCGCGCCCAGGTCGTTCGCGGTGAAGACCGGGCCCTCGCCCTCCGCGCCGGTGACGCCCGGGGCCTGCCGCTGTATCGCGGCGAGCACCCAACTGTCGACCAACTGCCGGCGGGCCCGGGTATCCCCGCGGAGCGGATCCGCGGCCACCGCGGCGATCGCCGGATCGAGCGCCAGGGCGGTCAACTGCGGGGCGGTGAGCGGCGGGTCCTCGTCCTCACCCCGGATCTGGACGATGATGACCACGCCGTCGGGCCGCTTCACGAACACGTCGTGGGACACGATGAATCCTGTCGGGCTCCGTCCAAAATGGGTGTCCGGGTTGCGTACGGAGCGGGTCAGGATCGTCTCGCCGGCAGGTCCGGTCGTGGTGGCGCATTGGTTCTTCTTCACCTGGTCGGAGGGGCAGGGCAGCAGCGGCCCCCAGTCCAGCGGGATGCCCACAATGAGGTAGCCGGCCCGGTCGCCGGAGCGGACCCGCCCCTGGCCCATGTAGCCGTCCGGGGTGTAGCCCCTTGTGCTCGCCCCGGAGTCCCAGACCCCCGAGCCCTCCCACGCGCCGTCCTGCCGTACCCATTCGAGGTCCGGCGCCACCCGGCCCATCGCCTCGAAGAGCGCCATGTCGGTGGGGGTGAACACCTGGTCCTGGCCCAGTGCTGGGGTACGCACCGTCGGACTCGGGCTCGGCGCCACCGGCGGCGCCGTACGCGGGTGGCCGCCGGCGACGGTCACGCCGACCGTGATCGCGCCGACCGTGGCGGCCGCTGCCGCGATCGCGGTGAGCCGGCGTAGCCGGAGCCGGCGGCGCTGCCGGGCGATGACCCGATCCAGGTCGATGGAGCTGGGCGGGATCTCGCCGACCGCCTCGTTGAAGATCGTCCGGTAGCTCACGCGCCCTCCCCACTCGCATCGATCGATGCCAGGGCGCGCAGGCTCTCCAGGCCCCGAGCAGCCTGGCTCTTCACCGTGCCCGCACTGACTCCCAGCGCCCGGGCGGTCTCCTCGACCGAGAGGTCGCAGTAGAAGCGCAGGACCACCACCGCCCGGCGACGGGCGGGAAGCTGCGCCAGCAGGTCGAGGAGCAGTTCCCGGTCGGCCAGCGTCACCTCCGGCAAGGCCGCCTCGGCCTGGTCGGGCACTTCGTCGGTGACCTTCTCCCGCCGCCACGGCCGGCGCCGCTCGTCCAGCCAGGCGTTGGTGAGCATGCCCCGGACGTACGCGTCGGCGTGCTCCATCGCGCGCACCCGCCGCCAGTGCCGGTAGAGCTTGCCGACGGTGATGGAGACCAGGTCGTCCGCCGTGTGCCAGTCCCGGCACAGCAGGTACGCGGTGACCCGCAACGGCTCCAACCGTGCGCTCACGAACTGCCGGTACTCGTCCTCGTCGGCCTGGTTCACCGAGGAGGCCCTTGCGTTCGTCTCATGCCTGGGGAACGGAGGCACCCGGCGCGCAGGTTGCCCCGGCCCCGGAAGTCGGCATCGATCGTTTCGCCCGGTCAGCGCTCCAGGATCGCGGTCACGCCCTGCCCGCCGGCCGCGCAGATGGAGATCAGGCCGCGCCCGCTCCCCTTCTGGTCGAGGAGCTTGGCCAGGGTCGCCACGATCCGTCCGCCGGTGGCCGCGAACGGGTGCCCGGCGGCCAGCGAGGAGCCGTTGACGTTGAGCCGGTCCCGGTCGATCGAACCGAGCGGGGCGTCCAGGCCGAGCCGTTCCTTGCAGAACTCCGGCGACTCCCAGGCGGCCAGGGTGGCCAGCACCTGCGAGGCGAACGCCTCGTGGATCTCGTAGTAGTCGAAGTCCTGGAGGGTCAGCCCGGCCCGGGCCAGCATGCGGGGCACCGCATAGGCGGGGGCCATGAGCAGGCCCTCGTCGCCGTGCACGAAGTCGACCGCCGCGGTCTCGGACCAGGAGAACCAGGCCAGTACGGGCAGGTGGTGCTCGCGCGCCCACTCCTCGGACGCCAGCAGCACGGTCGACGCGCCGTCGGTGAGCGGCGAGGAGTTGCCGGCTGTCATGGTGGCCCGCTCGGCGTCCGGACCCTTGGCGCCGAAGACCGGCTTGAGCGAGCCGAGCTTCTCCAGGCTGGTGTCCGCGCGGAGGTTCTGGTCGCGGGTGAGGCCCAGGTAGGGGGTCATGAGGTCGTCGAAGAATCCCTTGTCGTACGCGGCGGCGAGCCGCTGGTGCGAGCGGAGCGCCAACTCGTCCTGGGACTGCCGGTCGACGTTCCAGCGCAGCGCGGTCTTCGCGGCGTGCTCGCCCATCGACAGCCCGGTACGCGGCTCCGCGTTGCGCGGGACCTCCGGCTTGAACGGCTGGAGCGGGCGGAGCTTGGCGGCGATCTTCAGCCGCTCGCCGAGGGTCCGGGCGGAGTTGAGCTGGATCAGGGTCCGGCGCAGGTCCTCGTTGACCGCCAGCGGCGCGTCGGAGGTGGTGTCGACGCCGCCGGCGATGCCGACCTCGATCTGCCCGAGCGCGATCTTGTTGGCGACCAGGATGGCGGCCTCCAGCCCGGTGCCGCAGGCCTGCTGGATGTCGTACGCCGGGGTGTGCGGGTCGAGCCGGGAGCCGAGCACCACCTCGCGGGTGAGGTTGAAGTCCCGGGAGTGCTTGAGCACGGCGCCGGCCACCACCTCGCCGACCCGCTGCCCGGCCAGCCCGAACCGGGCGACCAGCCCGTCCAGCGCCGCGCCGAGCATGTCCGCGTTGGACGCGTGCGCGTAGCGCGAGTTGGACCGGGCGAAGGGGATGCGGTTGCCGCCGATCACCGCGACCCGCCGGACACTCTGCACGATCGGCCTCCTCGAAGCTGTTGCCCGAACCCTACTCGCCAGTAGGCTACGCCTATGACCGACAGGTACGCGAGCTTCGTCCAAACGGGGGCCGGCCGCGCGCTGGTCAAGCGCCTCGGGCTGCCCGACCCGCCTCGCCTGCGCCGGCACACGCCGGGCGACCCGCTCGTTCCCGGGCCGGTCCTGCTCGGCTCGTCGACCGGCGGCCGGCTCGCCGAGCCGGTGGGCAAGGTCCTGACCGCCGCCGGGGTCGAGCTGGTCGACCCGGCCGCCGCCACCGACGCCACCGCCCGCTTCGCGGCCCTGGTGTACGACGCCAGCGGCATCACCGACTCCACCGGCCTGCGCCAGCTCTACGACTTCTTCCACCCGCAGGCCCGGGCGCTGCTGCCCAGCGGCCGGGTGATCGTGCTGGGCACCCCGCCGGCCGAGTGCGGCTCGCCCCGGGAGGCGACCGCCCAGCGCGCGCTGGAGGGGCTGACCCGCAGCATCGGCAAGGAGTTCGGCCGGGGCGTGACCGCCCAGCTCGTCCACGTCACAAAGGACGGCGACGCCGGCACCCCGGTCAGCCTGGAGTCCACCCTGCGCTTCCTGCTCAGCGGCCGGTCCGCGTACGTCTCCGGCCAGGTGATCCGGGTCGGCGCCGGGACCGCCGCCGCGCCGGCCGACTGGGACCGGCCGCTGGACGGTCAGGTCGTCCTGGTCACCGGGGCGGCCCGGGGCATCGGCGCGGCGCTGGCCCGGGTGCTCGCCCGCGACGGCGCCACGGTCGTCGCGCTGGACATCCCGGCCGCCGGGGACGAGCTGGCCGCGGTCGCCAACGAGGTCGGCGGCAGCGCGGTGCAGCTCGACCTGACCGCGCCGGACGCGCCGACCCGGCTGGCCGAGCACCTGGCCAAGCGGCACGGCCGGGTCGACGTGGTGGTGCACAACGCCGGCATCACGCGGGACAAGACCCTCGGCCGGATGGACGCCGACCGCTGGGACTCGGTGATCGACGTGAACCTCTCCAGCCAGGAGCGGATCAACGACGTGCTGCTGGAGCGCGACCTGATCCCGGCCGGCGGCCGGATCGTCTCGGTCTCCTCGATCGCCGGCATCGCCGGTAACCGGGGCCAGACCAACTACGCGACCAGCAAGGCCGGCGTGATCGGCCTGGTCGACTCCCTCTCCCCAGTGCTGCGCGAGCGAGGCATCAGCCTCAACGCGGTAGCGCCCGGATTCATCGAGACCCGGCTGACCGCCCGCATCCCGCTGATGATCCGCGAGGCGGGCCGGCGCATGAACAGCATGGCGCAGGGCGGCCTGCCGGTGGACGTGGCCGAGACGATCGGCTGGCTGTCCTGGCCGGCGAGTGGCACGGTCAGCGGCAACGTGGTCCGGGTCTGCGGCCAGAGCCTGCTGGGGGCGTGATGGCGCGGCGGAAGCAGCGGCCGGAGAAGCCGGCCGAGGAGCTGTCGGTGCACGAGCTGATCGAGGGCCCGACCCAGGACCTCACCTCGGCCCGGGCGGCGCTCGCCGCCCGGGACGTCCCGGGCCCGCAGGTCGAGGCGACCCAGGACCTGTCCGCGCTGGCCGAGGACCGGACCCAGGACCTGTCCGCGCTCGTCGACGACCGCACCCACGACCTGTCGCGCGCGGCCGCGGCGGTCACGTCAGGCGGCGCGGCCACCCTGACCGCCCCGGAGCCCACCGGGCCGGCTGGGCGCCTGCGCATCGACCTGCCCCGGCTGCCGAAGCCGGGGGCGCTCTACCGGCGGGCCCTGCTCGGGGCGCTGCCCGGCATGGGCGGCCGGCGCCGGCAGGACGTGCCCGCGGTGGAGCTGGGCGTGACGGGGGTGACGGTCGACCCGGCCCACCTGGCCGACTACGACCGGGTCTGCGGTTTCCGGCTGGCCGACCGGCTGCCCGCCACGTACCTGCACGTGCTGGGCTTTCCGCTGTCGCTGCGGCTGATGACCGCGCCGGAGTTCCCCATCCCGCTGACCGGGGTGGTGCACGTGGCGAACCGGATCACCGTGCACCGGCCGGTCGAGGCTGGCCAGACGGTCGACTTCCACACGTACGCCGAGAACCTGCGCCCGCACGAGCGGGGCCGGCAGCTCGACGTGGTGCTGGTCGGCTCGGTCGACGGGGAGGAGGTCTGGCGGGGCGTCTCGACGTACCTCGGGCGGGAGCGCGCGGCGGCCGGCGGCCCGCGGCGCGACCGGGGTGACCGCCCGACCCCGCCGGCCGCCTCGGCGCACTGGCGGGTGACGCCCCGGGTGGGCACCGACTACGCCCGGGTCTCCGGCGACCACAACCCGATCCACACCTCGAAGCTGGGCGCGCGGCTGTTGGGCTTCCCGCGCCCGATCGCCCACGGCATGTGGAGCAAGGCCCGCTGCCTGGCCGCGTTGGAGAGCCGGCTGCCGGAGGCGTACACCGTGGACGTGGCGTTCAAACTGCCGGTGCCGCTGCCGTCCACGGTGGTCTTCGGCGCCACCGCCACCGGCGCGGACTGGGACTTCGCGCTGCACGACGCGCGGCAGGGGCGGCCGCACCTGGTGGGCACCGTCCGCTGAGGAAAGAGGGGGCTGGCGTCCCCTCTTTCATGGCCTAAGTTGTTCTCAGGTTGAGTTGTTCTCAAGATGAGAGAGACGGAACGCCGTGAACGAGCAGGACTTCCTCGCCGCGTACGACCCCCGGGACTATCCGGCGGTCGCCGTCACCGTCGACGTGGTCGCGCTGACCATCCGCGACGGCGCGCTGCACCTGCTGCTGATCCGCCGGGCCGCCCCGCCCTACGCCGGGCACTGGGCGCTGCCCGGCGGTTTCGTCCGACCCGACGAGGACCTGGCCGCCGGCGCCCGGCGCGAGCTGGCCGAGGAGACCGGGCTCGGCGGCGAGCGGCTGCGCCGGGTCCACCTGGAACAGCTCGCCACCTACGGCCAGCCCGACCGCGACCCCCGGATGCGGGTCGTCTCGGTCGCCCACCTGGCCTTCGCCCCCGACCTGCCCGATCCGGTCGCCGATACCGACGCCGACGACGCGATCTGGCTGCCGGTGACGGCGCTGACCAGCCGGCAGCTCGCCTTCGACCACGGCCAGATCATCGACGACGGCTTGGAGCGGGCCCGGTCCAAGCTGGAATACGCCCCGCTGGCCACCCGATTCCTGGAGCCCGAGTTCACCATCACCGAGCTGCGGGCGGTCTACGAGACGGTCTGGGGGCACCCGCTGCACGCCGGCAACTTCCACCGCAAGGTGCTCTCCGTGCCCGGCTTCGTGGAGAGCACCGGCGCCAGCACCGAACGCGGCGGCGCGCGCGGCGGCCCCCGGGCCAAGCTCTACCGGGCCGGCGACGCCCGGCTGCTCCACCCGGCGCTGCTGCGCCCCGCCCGGGAGGAGACGGTGCGGTGAGGACCGAGGAGGCGATCCGGCTGGTCACCGCCGCGCGCGGCGACACCGACCTGTTCGGCACCGACGCGCCCGCCCGCCGCTATCGGGAGCTGGTCACGGCTCTGCACCCCGACCGGCTCGACGCGGTCGACCCGGGGGTACGCGCCGCCGCCACCGACGCGTTCCAGACGGTGACCGCCCGCTGGCGGCGCGGTCGCGGCGCGGAACTCGGCGACTACACTGTGCGCCGGATCGCATACGTCGGGGACCTCGCCGACCTCTACGACGTCGGGCGGGACCGGCTGCTCAAGCTGCCCCGCGACCCGGCCGACAACGACCTGATGGCCCGCGAGGCGCGAGCCCTGCGGCTGATCGCCGAGCGGGGCGACCCGCGCCACCTGCCCTACGTGCCCCGGCTGGTCGACCACCTGCCCGCCCGCGACCCGGTGACCGGCGCGGAACGGCTGGTCAACGTGGTGGCCACGGCACCCGGGCTGCACAGCCTGGAGGAGGTGCGCCGGGCGTACCCGGACGGGCTGGACCCGCGCGACGCGGCCTGGATGTGGCGGCGGCTGCTGGTCGCCCTCGGCCTCGCCCACCGGGCCGGGGTGGTGCACGGCGCGGTGCTCCCCCGGCACGTGCTGATCGAGCCGGACGCGCACGGTGTGGTCCTGGTCGACTGGTGCTTCGCGGTGGTCGGCGAGGCCGCCGTCCCGGCGCTGGTGCCCGGCCACGAGGAGTGGTACCCGGCCGAGGTGACCGCGCGGCGACCGGCCGGCCCGGGCACCGACCTGGCCATGGCCGCGCGCTGCATGACCTGGCTGATGGCCGACCGGGCGCCGCGCGAGCTGCGCGCCTTCGCGGCCGGCTGCCGGCGCCCGGGGCTGGCCGCGCGCCCCGACGACGCCTGGCGGCTGCTCGGCGAACTCGACGAGGTGCTGGACCGCCTCTTCGGCCCCCGCACCTTCCGCCCCTTCACCCTCAATCCCTAGGGAGGCTGCCATGGGCAGCGGAATCTGGTCCACCGACGTGTACGACGCCGCCGACCGCTACCGGCGGGCCACCGGCGCCAGCGCCTTCTCCTACAGCGACAGCGGGGCGCGGACCGCGCACCCGGCGCTCGACCCGCGCGGCGCCGTCCGGGAGAGCCGCGACTCGGCCGAGCACCCGCGGTCGACGCCCATCGCGGTGCTCTTCGACGTGACCGGCTCGATGGGGCACGTGCCCCGGGTGCTCCAGAGCAAGCTGCCGCAGCTGCTCGGCCTGCTGCTCCGCCAGGGGTACGCCCGCGACCCGCAACTCCTGTTCGGCGCGATCGGCGACGCCACCTGCGACCGGGTGCCGTTGCAGGTCGGCCAGTTCGAGTCCGACAACCGGATGGACGACGACCTCGGCCGGATCGTGCTGGAGGGCGGCGGTGGCGGCCAGATGACCGAGTCGTACGAGCTGGCCCTGTACTTCATGGCCCGGCACACGGTCACCGACAGCTGGGCGAAGCGGGGCCGGCGCGGCTACCTGTTCATCATCGGCGACGAGCTGGCCTACCCCCGGGTGGACCGGCGGCAGGTGGCCCGGCTGATCGGCGACGACCTGCCCGAGGACGTGCCGCTGCGGCAGATCGTCGACGAGGTGACCCGGCGCTGGGACACCTACTACCTGCTCCCCGCCGGCAGCGCGCACGCGGGCAGCCGCAAGGTGCTCGACTTCTGGCGCGACCTGCTCGGGCAGCACGCCGTCGAGCTGGACGACCTGGACGCGGTCTGCGAGACCATCGCGCTCACCGTCGGCCTCGGCGAGCAGGCCATCGACCTGGACGCCGGGCTGCGCGACCTGGACCGGGCCGGCTCCACGGCCGGGCGGACCGTCTCCCGGGCGCTCGCCCGGCTGGGCGACGGCCGGCGCGGGGTGGCCACGCTGCCCTTCACCCCGACCGACGGCACCGGGGTCACCCGGCTGTGAACCACGTGATGGTGGTCGACCTCGGCTACGGCGACGCCGGCAAGGGCACCGTCGTCGACTGGCTCTGCGCGAGCCGGCCGGTGCACACGGTGGTCCGGTTCAACGGGGGCGCGCAGGCGGCGCACAACGTCGTGCTGCGCGACGGACGGCACCACACGTTCGCGCAGTTCGGCGCCGGGACGTTCCACCCCGGAGTCCGTACGCACCTGTCGCGGCACGTGGTGGTGGACCCGCTGGCGCTGGCCGCCGAGGCCGACCACCTCACGGCGGTCGGGGTGCCCGACGCGCTCGACCGGCTGACCGTGGACGGGGAGGCGCTGCTGGCCACCCCGTACCACCGGGCCGCCAACCGGGCGCGGGAGATCGCCCGGGGAGCCGACCGGCACGGCTCCTGCGGGCTGGGGGTGGGCGAGGCGGTCGCGTACGGCCTCGCCCACCCCGACGAGGCGCCCCGGGTGGCGGACTGTCACCGCCCGGCCGTGCTGCGCCGCCGGCTCACCGCGCTGCGCGACCGGCTCACCGCCGAACTCGGCCCGCTGGACGCCCCGCCGGTCGAGGACTGCCTGCCCGCGTACGCCGGGTTCGCCGACCGGGTGGCGATCGTCGACCGGGGATGGCTGGCCGGCGCGCTGCGGGCCGGGACCTGCGTCTTCGAGGGGGCGCAGGGGGTGCTGCTGGACGAGTGGCACGGCTTCCACCCGTACACGACGTGGAGCACCACCACCTTCGCCAACGCCGAGGCGCTGCTCGCCGAGGCCGGGCTGGCCGGCACCGCGCAGCGGCTCGGCGTGCTGCGGGTGACCACCACCCGGCACGGCCCCGGGCCGCTGGTCACCGAGGACCCGGCGCTGCCGTTCACCGACCCGCGCAACCCCACCAACCCCTGGCAGGGCCGGTTCCGGTTCGGCCACTTCGACGCGGTCGCCCACCGGTACGCGCTGGCGGTCGCGGGCGGGGTGGACGGGCTCGCCCTCACCCACCTCGACCTGGCCGGCCCGCGCCTGCGGATCTGCCGCCGCTACGACACCACCGACCGGCTCGCCCCCGGCCCGGCCGGCGACCTGGACCGCCAGGCCGCGCTCACCGCCCGGCTGCTCCGGGCCCGCCCGGTCCTCGACGAGGCGCCCACCGACTGGCCGGAAGCGGTGGCGGCCGAGCTGGGCGCGCCGGTGCTGCTCGCCTCGCACGGCCCGACCGCCGAGGACAAGCTCCCCGCCCTCGCTGGCGCCGTTTCCACTCCCCGCTGACACCCCACCACCGAGCATGAGGGCATGGGGGACGTGCTCGACCTGCTGCACCAGACGGTGACCTCGCCGTGGGTGTATCTGGTGATCATCGCGGTCACCGCGATCGACGCGTTCTTTCCGGCGGTGCCGGGCGAGACCGTGGCGATCACCGCCGGGGTCTTCGCGGCCGGCGGCGAGCCGAACGTGGTCGGGGTGATCGTGGCCGCCGCCTTCGGCGCGCTCCTCGGCGACCACATCTCCTACGCCATCGGGCGCGGCGGCGGCGCGCACCGGCTGGCCCGGCTGCCCGCCGACAGCCGGCGCCGGGCGAGCTCGGAGTGGGCCCGCCGGGCGGTCGACCGGCGCGGCGGCATCATCCTCACCACCGCCCGGTACGTCCCCGGCGGCCGGACCGCCGTCACCCTGACCATGGGCGCCGTCCGCTACCCGTTCCGCTCCTTCCTCATGTACGACGCGCTTGCCTGCGGCACCTGGGGGACCTACTGCGGACTGCTCGGCTACTTCGGAGGGCTGGCCTTCCAGCACAACCCGATCCAGGGACTGCTCGCCGGCGTGGGCCTCTCGGTGGCGGTCACCGGCCTGTTCGAGGTCGTCCGCTGGGCCCGCCGCCGCGCCCGCGCCCGCGCCACCGCACGCCGCTGACCGGGCACCTCGCGTCCGGGCGGATCAGCGCGGCGCGACGGTGCCCTCGCCCAGGTAGGCGGCAAGGCCCTCGGCGTCGTGCGCCAGGCCGTAGCCGCCGACCAGGAGACCGAAGTTGGCGAACGAGTGTCCCCCGATCAGCCAGGTGCCGGGCGAGGCGGCGAGGGCCTCCGCCAGCCGCCGCTGCCGGTCGGTCAAGGCCGTCGCCGGCGTGCCGGCGGGCAGCGGGCCGTCCGGGAACGCCAGCCGCAACGCCTGCTCGACCACGGGCAGCGCCGCGATGCCGGAGACGGCCGGAATCCGGGCCAGCAGGACGTCGAACCCCTGGTCCGCGTGCCGGGGACCGATCTGGCGCAGTGCCAGGCCGGCACACCCGGCGAGATCCCCGTTGAGGAAGGGCACCCCGGTCGGCCCCTCGGGCGCACCCGCGGCCCAGGTCATCAGCTCGTCCACGGTCGCCTGGTCCGCCGCCGCGCCGAGCCCCCGGGCGCGGCCGACCGCCGCCCCCCAGCGGACCGCCGGCCGGGGGTCGCTGAGCAGCGCAGTGCCGGGAGCGACGCCGAGCAGACCGGTCGCCGCCAGCGCGGTGCCGACCACGGGAGGGAGTTCGGTGTGCGGGTCGGCCGCCGCGACTGTCGCCAAGGCCGCGACGCTGCCCGCCGCGTCCTCAGGGAACCAGGCCAGCGCGTACGCCGCGCAAGCGCGCAGCGCCGGCTCCGGGCGGGTGAGCAGCGCACGGAAGAGGGGTACGCCCGCGCGCACCGCGTCGTAGGCGGCCAGCTCGACGTACGCGTACAGCCGTTCCTGGTCGGCCTCGCTGAGCGACTCGACGTAGGCGTAGTCGCCCTCGTCCTCGTCGTAGGCGTCGTCACCGGGGCGGGGCGCCGCCGCGAACAGGGCCTCCCCACCGGCCGCCCGCCGACGCCACTCGGCCACCGGCAGGCCGTCGGGCAGCCAGCTCTCGTCGTAGCCGATGGCGATCGCGACGAGGAGTTCCAGCAGCTCGGCAGGCTCCCCGGTGCCCGGGTCGGCGAGCAGCTCCAGCAGGAAGGGCACCGCGTACGCGGTCGCCTCGTAGCGGCTGCCCTGGTGGAAAATGTTGCCGTAGAGCTCGTATCGGGCGCGGGCCCGGTCGCCCGGGTCGGCCGAGGCGAGAGCGCGCAGTTGCCCCGGCACGTCCTCCGCCGGGCCGTACGCGTGGCTCAGCCGCGACCAGTCGATCTCGTCGATTCCGTTCAGCACAGGGCGATCATGGTGGTGCCCTCCGACAATTGCACTCCTCCAGCAGGTCGGCGTCGTGGACCAGGATGGCGAGCTGGACCCGGTTGGCCACGCCGAGCTTGGCCGAGCCGGTGGGCCACGTCGGCGTTCGCGTCACCCCGGGCCACCTCGCGGACGATCGCCGCCTCCCGGTCGGTGAGCCGGGCCAGCCGCTGCCGGGCGGCCTCCCGCCGGGCCGGGCCGCGCTCGGCGAACGAGCTGATCAACCGCGGGTGACCGTCGGGGCGAGCATGGCGTTGCCGGCCGCGACGGTCCGCACGGCGGCGGCGAGTTCCCGGGGTGGGGTTGCCTTGAGCAGGAAGCCGACCGCGCCGGCACGCAGCGCGGCGTGCACGTACTCGTCCCGGTCGAAGGTGGTGAGCATGACGACCTTCGGGCCCTCGGCGACGTCCCGGCGAGGGTCAGTCGGCCGGCGGGTGCCAGGTGATGCCGCGCAGCAGCTGGTCGGCGCCGAGCCAGGCCACGTTCATCATCCGGGTGGCGGTCTTCTCCGGGTCCGCCTCCGGGTGGTCGGCCAGCCAGTCCGCCAGCGACTCGGTCGCGCCGACCAGGGCGTACGCGACGACTTCCAGATCGGTGGCGCCGACCTCGCGCCCGTTGGCGCGGAGCGCGTGGTCGAACATCCCGGCGACCACCTCGACCAGCCGGCCGCGCATGGTGGCCAGCTCGGCGGCGAACGGCTGCTCGCCGCGGGCCTGCCGGTAGAGCACCGCCCAGCCGTCCCGGTGCGCCCCGACGAAGCCGAAGAAGGCGCGCAACCCGCGCCAGAGCCGCTCGTCGGCGGGCAGGTCGGGGGCGGCCGCCCCGGCGATGGCCTCCATCATCCGGGTGCCCTCGCGGTGCAGGCAGGCGACGAAGACCTCCTCCTTCGTGCCGAGGTACGCGTAGACCATCGGCTTGGAGATGCCCGCGTCGTCGGCGATCTCGTCCATGCTGGCCGCGTGGAAGCCCCGGCGGGAGAAGACCTTGACCGCCGCGTCGAGCATCTGCTGCTCGCGCACGGCGCGGGGGAGGCGCTTGAACATCGGTGTGCTGGACACCCTTGCGAGCATACCTACTCGTGCGTAAGGTTACGCCAGAGTAACCAAAGTCGGCTCGCCCGAGAGGTGCATCCCCCATGAGTGACTTCGACCCGGCCAACTTCGCGAACGTCGGCCCGAAGGAGTTCGCGCAGCTGGTCAAGTCCACCCCCGACGACAAGCTCGCCGAGATCATGTCCGGCGACCTGCGCGGCAAGATCCTCAGCGAGGTCTTCAACCGGATGCCGACGCTGTTCCGGGCCGACCGGGCCGGTTCCACCAACGCGGTCATCCACTGGAACATCACCGGTCGCCCCGACGGTGGCACCGACACCTACGAGATCGTCATCGAGAACGGCACCTGCACCGTCTCGGAGACCCCGACCCGGGACCCGAAGCTCAGCCTCACCATGGGCCCGGTCGAGTTCCTGAAGATCGTCTCCGGTGGCGGCAACCCGGTCATGATGTTCATGACCGGCAAGCTGAAGGCCAAGGGCGACCTGGGCCTCGCCGCCAACATCGCCAACCTGTTCGACATCCCCAAGGCCTGACATGGCCGAGTTCTCGCTCGACCTGAACGAGGAACAGCGGGACCTTCGCGACTGGGTGCACGGCTTCGCCTCCGAGGTCGTGCGCCCGGCCGCGGCCGAGTGGGACGCCCGGGAGGAGACTCCCTGGCCGATCATCCAGGAGGCGGCGAAGGTCGGCCTCTACGGCTTCGAGTTCCTCGCCACCTGCTGGGCCGACCCCACCGGACTCTCCCTGCCGATCGCCAGCGAGGAGCTGTTCTGGGGTGACGCCGGGATCGGCCTGAGCATCTTCGGCACCTCGCTGGCCGTCGCCGCCATCTACGGCGCCGGCACCCCCGACCAGCTCGTCGAGTGGGTGCCGCAGTGCTTCGGCGACGTCGACCAGCCCGCCGTCGCGGCGTTCTGCACCACCGAGCCGGAGGCCGGCTCGGACGTCGGGTCGATGCGCACCCGGGCCGTCTACGACGCGGCCACCGACGAGTGGGTGCTGAACGGGCAGAAGGCGTACGCCACCAACGGCGGCATCGCCGGGGTGCACGTGGTCACCGCCTCGGTCGAGCCCGAACTGGGCTCGCGGGGGCAGGCGGCGTTCGTCGTGCCGCCGGGCACGCCGGGGCTCAACGCCACCCGCAAGCTGCGCAAGCTCGGGCTGCGCGCCTCGCACACCGCCGACGTCTTCCTCGACGACGTACGGGTGCCGGGGCGCTGCCTGCTCGGCGGCCGGGAGGCGCTCGACGAGCGGCTGGCCCGGGCCCGCACCGGCCAGCGCGCCTCCGGCCAGGCCGCGATGCGCACGTTCGAACTGTCCCGCCCGACCGTCGGTGCGCAGGCGCTCGGCGTGGCCCGCGCGGCGTACGAGTACGCCCTCGACTACGCCAAGGAACGGGTCCAGTTCGGCCGCCCGATCATCGAGAACCAGGCGGTCGCGTTCGCCCTCGCCGACATGAAGATGGAGATCGACGCCGCCCGCCTGCTGGTCTGGCGGGCCTCCTGGATGGGTCGCAACAACCGGCCGTTCACCGCGGGCGAGGGCTCGATGTCCAAGCTCAAGGCCGGCGAGGTGGCCGTCTCGGTCACCGACCGGGCGGTCCAGCTCCTCGGCGGCGCCGGCTTCCTGCGCGACCACCCGGTCGAGCGCTGGTACCGGGACGCCAAGATCTACACCATTTTCGAGGGCACTTCCGAGATCCAGCGGCTGGTCATCTCCCGGGCCATCTCGGGCATGCAGATCCGCTGATCGCCGGCGGACCCCGACCCGACCCGCGACGGCACCGCCGTGCCGGGCGGTGACCCCGTCGCGGGTCGGGCCGCCGGTCCCTGTTCAAGGTGTCCGCAGGCTGGGCAACTGATCACGTGGGCGGGGCCGCGCGCCGCCCCGGGTGCATGATCGGGAGAACTCGAACGCGAAGGAGGTTGCGGCTTGGACCTGCCGTTCATCGTCGCCACGCTGACCCGACGCGGACTGCTCAACCCGGGCCGCCCGATCCGGGTGGCCTCCCAACTCAACGCGCTGCGCCGGTGGGGCTGGAGCCTCGCCGGGGAGCTGCGCCAGGCCGCCGCCCGCGACCCGGGGCGGACCGCCGTCGCCGACGAGCACGGCGTCGCGCTGACGTACCAGGAGCTGCTGGACCGGTCGGAACGGCTGGCCCGGTCGATGCGGGCCGGGCTCGGCGTGCAGGCCGGCGACCGGGTGGGTCTGCTCTGCCGCAACCATCACGGCCTGATCGAGGCGATCGTCGCCGCAATGCTGCTCGGCGCGGACGCCGTGCTGGTCAACACGGGTCTCTCCGCGGCGCAACTGGCCACCGTGACCGAGGAGCAGGGCCTGCGCGTGCTGGTGCACGACGCCGAGTTCGCCGAGCGGATCCTCGGCCTCCCCGCCGATCTGCACCGGGTCGACGAGCGCCGCCAGGAGGAGCTGATCGCCGGCGCCCTGCCCGGAGACCAGCTCCAGCCGCCGGAGCGGGACGGCCGGACCATCGTGCTCACCTCCGGCACCACCGGCGCGCCCAAGGGCGCCCGCCGGCCCACGCCGCACGGCTTCGGCCCGCTGGTGTCCATCATCGACCGGATCCCGATGCACGCCCGGGACACCGTGCTGATCGCCGCGCCGATCTTCCACACCTGGGGGTACGCCGCCCTGCAGGTGTCGTTCGCGCTGCGCGCCACGATCGTGCTGCACCGGCGGTTCGACCCGGCCGCCACGCTGGCCGCCCTGGCCGCGCAGCCCTGCGACGCACTCTTCGCCGTACCGGTGATGCTGCAACGGCTGATGGAGGTGCCGCCGCCCGAGGCCCGGCCGCCGCTCAAGGTGGTCGCGGTCAGCGGCTCCGCGCTCCCCGGCGGCCTGGCCACCGCCTTCATGGACCGCTACGGCGACGTCCTCTACAACCTCTACGGCTCGACCGAGGTCTCCTGGGCTTCCATCGCCGGGCCGGACGAGCTACGCGCGGCCCCCACCACGGCCGGCCGCCCGCCGCACGGCACCCGACTGGAGATCGTGGACGACGCCGGCGAGCCCGTCCCGAACGGCCGGGTCGGCCGGATCTTCGTGGGCAACGAGATGCTCTTCGAGGGCTACACCTCGGGCACCGGCCGGGAGAGCCGCGACGGCCTGCTGGACACCGGCGACCTGGGCCGACTGAGCCCGGACGGCCTGCTCTTCGTCGACGGGCGGGCCGACGACATGATCGTCTCCGGCGGGGAGAACGTCTTCCCGTCCGAGGTGGAGGACCTCATCGCCCGGCTGCCACAGGTCCGCGAGGTCGCGGTGATCGGCGTGCCGGACACGGAGTACGGCCAGCGGCTGGCCGCGTTCCTGGCCCTGCACCCCGGCGAGACGCTCGACCCCGAGGCAGTCCGCGAGTACGTCCGGCACTACCTGGCCCGCTTCTCCGTGCCCCGGGACGTGGTGTTCGTGAAGTACCTGCCGCGCAACGCCACCGGCAAGGTGCTCAGCCGCGAACTGCGCCGCTACTACGGCTGACCCGGTCCGGGCCGGGGCGGGGGCCGCGCACCCACCCCGGACACCTCACGGATAGAGGGTCAGCCCCGGCGACCGGGCCAACTCGTCGAGTTGGTCCAGGGTGAGCAGCGGCGCGGACGCCGTGATGGTGCTGCCGTCCGGGCCGGCGCGGAAGTTGTTCGTGATGCCGAACACCGAGGTGCCGTCCGGGCGCAGCACCAGCACCGTCAGCTGCTGCCGGCCAGGCCCCGCCGGTTGCGTGCTCCGCACCGTCGCCGTGCCGTCCGGGTGGCGCACCACCGTGCAGTCCTGCGGGTTCCCCGCGTGGGCGCAGTCCGGTCGCGCCTCGTCCCGAGCCGTCGGCCGGATCTGGAGCAGGAACAGCCCCGACTCTCGGCCCTGCCGCAACCATCCGCCCGCCTGGTACTCCCGGTAACTCGGGTGGTACTGGAACTGCGGCTCGGTGCAGCCGGGCTGCGCCGACTCGACCCGCAGGTCGGCGGGAAGCCGGATCCGCAGCACCTCCCGCAGCGCTCCGGTCAGCCGGACGACCCCGGCCGCGGGCGCCTCGACGGGCCGGGTGCGGACCGTGCCGTACGACTGCAGCGGCGGCTGCGGACCGCTCGGCTTCGGACTCACGCCGGCGCAGAGGCTGACGTCGGGCGACGGAAGAGTGCTCGGTAGGCCGGTCGGCCCCAGCGCCGACCCCGGGGCGGCCCCACCGGCCACCAGGGCCGGACCCGCCACCACCGCGGCCACCGCCGCGGCCACCCCTGTGCCGCTCCACACCCAGGCCCGCTGCCGACGACGGCGCCCCTCGGCGCGGATCAGCCCGTCGACGTCGATCCGGCTCGGTGGCGGGTCGGCCACCGCCGCACGCATTTCACTGCCGATCTCATCCATGGTCGTCCGCCTCCCGCGGAGTGATCTGCGCGGTGACCAGGCGGCCCCGAAGCGCCTCGATGGCCCGCGCGGTCTGACTCTTCACCGTTCCGACGCTGCACCCCAGCTCGTGCGCGGTCTCCTCGACGGAAAGATCGCAGAAGTAGCGCAGCACGAGCACCGCCCGACGGCGCGGGGGCAGTTCGGCGAGGAGAGCGAGAACGGTGACCCGGTCGGCCGTCCCGTCGGTCACCGCACGCACCGCACGGTCGGGTATCCCGGCCCAGGCGGCCTCCCGCCGCCACGGCCGCCGCCGTTCGTCCAGCCAGGTCCGCAGCAACGTCCGCCGGACGTACGCGTCGGGGCTGTCCATCGCGGACACCCGCCGCCAGTGCCGCAACAGCTTCACCAGCGTCGTCGACACCAGGTCGTCGGCGGTGTGCCAGTCGTCACACAGCAGGTACGCCGTACGGCGCAGCGGATCCAGGCGTGCCGCGACGTACTCGCGATAACCCTCGATGTCGGCCGGCAATCCCGCCACCTCCTCGCCTCACGACTCAAACGGAGGCGCGGAGGTGCGGGGTTGCCCGGTCAGCCGGGAATTGTGATCCGGCCCTCGACCGCCGGCGCGGCGATGTCGGAGCGGTGGTGCGAGCCCGCCAGCTCGATGCCGCGTACCAGCTCGTAGGCGGCGTCCCGGGCGGCGGCAAGGTCAGGGCCGGTGGCCGTACCGCAGAGGACCCGGCCCCCGGCGGAGCGCAGCGTGCCGTCGGCGTCCCGGCGGGTGCCGGCGTGGATGACCCCGGCACGGTCCGCGCCGGTGATCACGTCACCGGTACGCGGCGCCGCCGGATAGCCCTCGGCCGCCACCACGACGGTGACCGCCGCGCCGTCACGCCAGCGCAGCGGCGGGTGCGCGGCCAGCGTGCCGGTGGCGGCGGCGTGCAGCAGCCCGGCCAGCGGCGTCTCCAGCAGGGCGAGCACCACCTGCGTCTCCGGGTCGCCGAAGCGGGCGTTGAACTCGATCACGCGCGGGCCGGCGGCGGTGATCGCCAGCCCCACGTAGAGCAGCCCGGCGAACGGGGCGCCCCGGCGGCGCAGCTCCGCCAGCGTCGGGTGCACCACGTCGCGCATCACCTCATCGACCAGGCCGGGCGGGGCCCAGGGCAGCGGCGCGTACGCGCCCATGCCGCCCGTGTTCGGCCCGGTGTCGCCGTCGCCGGCCCGCTTGAAGTCCTGGGCGGGCAGCAGCGGCACGGCCGCCTCGCCGTCGGTGACCACGAAGAGGGAGACCTCGGGACCGGACAGGTACTCCTCGATCACCACCCGGCCGCACTCCGCGGCGTGCCGCTCGGCAGCGGCCCGGTCATCGGTCACCACCACGCCCTTGCCGGCGGCCAACCCGTCGTTCTTTACCACGTACGGCGCACCGAACTCGTCCAGCGCCGTTCCGACGCCGGCCGCGTCCGTGCAGGTGTAGGCCCGGGCGGTCGGAACGCCGGCGGCGGTCATCACGTCCTTGGCGAACGTCTTCGAGCCCTCCAGCCGGGCCGCCTCGGCCGACGGGCCGAACGCCGCGATGCCCTTGGCGCGCACCGCGTCGGCGACCCCGGCGACGAGCGGCGCCTCCGGACCGACCACCACCAGATCCGCCGCCACCTCGACGGCCAGCGCCGCCACGGCCGCCGGGTCGGTGGCGTTCACCTCCCGCAACTCGGCCACCGCCGCGATCCCCGGATTGCCCGGAGCCGCCACCAGCGCCTCGACGGAGGGATCGGCAACCAGCCCGAGGGCGAGCGCATGCTCCCGCCCCCCACCACCCACAAGAAGAACCCGCACGACGGCATCCTACTGACCACCCCACCCCACCCCGTCGATCATGAGGTTGGCGGCAGGATATGAGATCGACATCGCCGCGAACCTCATGATCGACGCGAGGCCCGGGCGGTGAGGGCGCGGCGGACGGTTACCGGGATGTAGTTGGGGTTCAGGGTGTCGGGCCAGGTGAAGCGGAGGACGGTCCAGCCGGCGTTGGTCAGGCGGTTCTGGCGCCGGCGGTCGTCGAAGAGGGCGTTCGGCACCGCGTGCGGGGCCCGGCCGTCCGCCTCGGCGATGACCCGCGCGGCGCGCCAGCCCAGGTCCCCGATGCCGAGCAGATAGCCGTCGGAATCCCGCACCTCGAGCTGGAGGGCATCCGGACGGACGCCGCCGTCGACGCAGCGGAGCCGGGTGCGCGTCTCGAGCGGGGACTGCGCCAGCCCGTTCGCCTCCGCCAGGTAGCCGCGGGCGGCCACGGCACCTCGCCGCCCTCTGATGAGCGCCGGGACGGAGAGCAGGTCGTCCTCGCTGATCACCTGGCGGTTCAGCGCCGAGTCGAGCAACGCCACCGCCGGATAGCGGCGCTCCCTGAGGATGAGGTCCGCGACGGTCCGCACCGCGGTGGTCACCGGGACACCCTCGATCACCGTCACCGCGTCGGCGGGGTGTTCGAGCTGATGCAGCACGACAGCCGGCTCCTTGACGCGGGCCGGTCGGGCCGCGCGGCCCGGTAGGGCCACGTGGATCGCGCCCGTCCTCGAGAATCCGCCGATCCCGTGCAGCTCAGCCGCCGTCGCGAGCACGGCATGGGCGTGGGGACCCACTGACAGCACCGCGGCCCTGATCCGGCTGAGCCGTCGAGCACCACCCGCCGAGGGCGGCTCGACGAGGTAGGCGGCGCGGGCCAGTCGCTGCCACCGACCGAACGCCACGAGGTTGTCGATCTCGTGCCGGCTGAATCCGACGCACAGAGCCTGTTGCCGGGTGACGATGCCGCCCTGACGCCCGGCAACCCGCCTGACCACCTGCCCACGATCCACCCACCAAGGCTCCCCGCCCCACAGAAGCCCCGAAACCCCCTGTGGAAAACCGGGCCCCCCTGTGGACAACCACGTGCCCATTGGTGGTTGATCATGAAGTTAGCGGCGATGTTGATCTATAAATCTGCCGCCAACTTCATGATCAACGAGGCAAAGGGGCCCGGTTAGGGGAGGAGGGGGTGGCGGATTACGTTTTCTTCGCGGCCGGGGCCTACGCCGACGATGCTGACCTTGGTGCCGCAGAGTTCTTCGATGCGGGCGATGTAGCGTCTCGCGTTTTCCGGGAGGTCGGCCTCGGTTCTGGCCTTGGTGATGTCTTCCCACCAGCCGTCGAGCTCTTCGTAGATCGGGGTGGCGTGGTGGAAGTCGGTCTGCGTCATCGGCATGTCGTCGAAGCGCTCGCCGTTGATCTCGTAGCCGACGCAGATCGGCACCTTGGCCATGCCGGTCAGCACGTCCAGCTTGGTGATGACCAGGTCGGTGACACCGTTGAGGCGGCAGGCGTACCGGGCCACGACGGCGTCGAACCAGCCGGTGCGGCGCTCGCGGCCGGTGGTCGTGCCGTACTCGTGGCCGATCTTGCGCAGGTGCTGGCCGTTGTCGTCGAACAGTTCGGTCGGGAACGGGCCGGAACCCACCCGGGTGGTGTACGCCTTGCTCACCGCGATGACCTTGGTGATGGCGGTCGGCGGGATGCCCGCGCCCACGCACGCCCCGCCCGCCGTCGGGTTCGACGAGGTGACGAAGGGGTAGGTGCCGTGGTCCATGTCGAGCATGGTGGCCTGGGCGCCCTCCAGCAGCACGGTCTCGCCGCGGTCCAGCGCGTCCCAGAGCATCACCCGGGTCTCGGCGATGTACGGCCGCAGCCGCTCGGCGTACCGCAGGTATTCCTCGACGGTCTCGTCGACGTCGATCGCCTTGCGGTTGTAGACCTTGAACAGCACCTGGTTCTTCTCGCGGAGCGCCAGCTCCAGCTTCTTGCGCAGGATGCCGGGGTCCAGCAGGTCCTGGAGGCGGATGCCCATCCGGGCGACCTTGTCGCCGTAGGCGGGGCCGATGCCCCGGCCGGTGGTGCCGATCCGCGAGCTGCCCAGGTAGCGCTCGACCACCCGGTCCAGCGCCCGGTGGTGCGGCATGATGAGGTGCGCGTCACCCGAGATCCGCAGCCGGGAGACGTCCACGCCCCGCTCGGCGAGACCGTCGATCTCCTCCAGCAGCACCTTCGGGTCGACCACCACGCCGTTGCCGATGACGATCATCGCGTTCGGCGACAGCGCGCCGGACGGCATGAGGTGCAGCGCGTACTTCTGGCCGTCCGGGGTGATCACCGTGTGGCCGGCGTTGTTGCCGCCGGAGTAGCGCACGACGTAGTCGACCCGCTCACCCAGCAGGTCGGTAACCTTGCCCTTGCCCTCGTCGCCCCACTGAGCGCCGATGAGCACGATCGCTGGCATCTTCTCCGCCTCCAGAAGGCTCGGGTGCCAGGTGGCGACCGGTCGGCGAGCCCGGGGTGTCAGGCTAACAAGTAGTGACGGCGGGACCGGCAGGGGTTCGTCGAGAAGCAGGAGGCTCCTTCGTGTACGACGTGGTGCTGCTCACCCTCGGCTCGGAGCGGGACGCTCCCGGCGGGGGCTGCGGCAGCGGTGGGGCCTGCTGCGGTGGCGCGTCGGAGGCGGCCGGCGAGCGGGCCGAGGAGCGCTGCGAGACGCCGCGCGTACCGGTGCTGGCCTGCGCGGACGCGCTGACCGCCCGGGGTGCCCGGGTGGAGACGGTGACCGCCCGCTCGGACGCGGAGATCGACGAGGTGCTCGCCCGCCTCGACGGCCCGCCCCGCGCCGACGACCTCACCTGGCCGGACCCCGATTCGAAGACCCGGCTGGTCGTGGCCACGGCCAGTGACGGACAGTTGCGCGCCGTGCTGCGCCGGCTGGTCCGGCGGTACGCTCCGCCGCCCAGCCGCCGCCCCGCCGACCTGCCCGGCAACCGGACCGTGCCCGACCTGCCCCCGGTCGGCGTGCTCCCGCTCGACCCGGCCCGGTCCGGGACGGCGCGGGACCTGGCCGCCCAGCTCGGCCTGCCCCGCGATCCGGCGGCGGTCGCCGCCGCGGTGCTGGACGGCACCGCCCGCCGGCTCGACCTGCTGCGCAACGACGGCGGCTCGGTGACCCTCGACGGCGCGCTGCTCGGTGCGGCGGACGACGCGGGCCGGCCGCTGCACTGGCGGGCCCGGGTCGAGGTCGACGGCATCCTGCTGAGCACCGGCGAGGAGCCGATCATGGCGTGTGCGATCGGCAACGCCGGCGGGTACGCGCGCCTGGAAGACGTAGTGCTGCTGGCCGACCCGGACCCGTCCGACGGCCGGGTCGAGGTGGCCGTCGCCGTGCCCGTGGTCACCCGCTCCGCGTTGGGCAGGAAGCGGGTGCGCCTGGAGGTGCGCCGGGCCCGGGGCCGGGCGGCGGCGGTCGTACCCCGCGACGAGAAGGTGCCCTTCCTCGACGACGGCGTCGAGGGTGAGCTGAGCCGGAAGCGGTCCTGGTGGACCGAGCCGGGCGCCTGGGCGGTCTGGACGGCCTGACCTCCGTCGATCCCCGCTCGGGCCACCCGGCTGACCGGACGGCCTATCCTCGGGCGGGAGGAATGGGGAGGAACCGTGGTGCACGAGAACGCCGACCGGGCCCACGTGCCAGGTCAACCGCAGGTGCCGGAGCGGGACATCGAACCGCTCTGGCCGCCCGAGCAGACCGACCCGGCCGTCACTGCTCCGCCCTGGGCGGCCCCGGCCCAGCCGAACTCGGCGGCCTGGCCCGTCCCGCCCGCCGACGCCGCACCGGCGACCCCGTGGCCGCAGCCGCCCGCTCCCGACGAGGCGCGGGCGGGCGACGGCGTGCCCCCGGCCCGCGCGGCGCAGCCCCCGGTCGACCTGGACCTGCCGTTCACCCTCGACCAACCGGCACCCGCCCCTGCAACAGCAACCACCGGCGGCCCCGACGGCGAAGTTCACATCCGGACGACGACCACGCCCGGAGCGAGCGCCCCCCGACCGGCGACAACCGCAGGCCCGGACGAGACGGTCGGCACCCCGACGACGACCGCGCCCGGAGCGACCGCTCCCCCACCGGCGAAGACCTCCGATTCGGCGGACGGAATCGGGGCGGAGGCCGCGACGGCCGGCGGCGCGGCGGGAAGCCCCGGCGACCGTGGGATCGGCACGCCGCCGAACGGCCGGCCGGAATCCCCCTGGGCCCAGCCTCCGCAGCGCGCGACCGCCGACACCGCCACGCCAGCACCGCATGCCGAACCGGTCCCGCCTTCACCCCAGGCCGGCGCGATGAACCCGCCCCAGGCGACCACCACCGGCGCGGTGAACCCACCCCAGCCGCCCACCACCGGCCCGACGCAGGCCGCCCCGGACCCGACCCCGCCCGCCGCCGGCCCGACCGCTCCCGGACCTGCGGTGCCCTTGGCCGAAGCCGCCCCGCTGGCGCAGGTCGGTCTCTACGGCGGTCCCGAGAACCCGGCCGAGGCCGCCGGCGGATCGCCCGAGGCCGCGGCGCCGCGGCTCGGCCCGTTCCCGCCCTCACCCGGCGTCCCGCACCCGCAGCCCTACGGCGACGGGACGGCGTACCCGCCGGGACCGGTCGGCTACGGGCAACCGGCGCCGCAGGCCGGGGCGCCGGGGTGGTACCCGCCGGCCTGGCCGCAGCAGGCCGGCCCGCCCCCGCAGCCGGGCTCAGCACCGCAGCCGCCCGCACCACACCCGCAGCCCGGGCCGCACCAGCAGCCCGGGCCGCAGCAGCCGGGTCCGGCCGCCTACCCGGAGCAGGTCTGGACGCCGGCGAGCGGCGCCCCGCCGACGGCGGAGGACTTCGCCCGGCGGCGGCAGGCCCGGCCGGTCGACCCGGTGGCCACCATGGGCGTCCGGGCGGTGGTCAACAAGATCGGGCTGGTCCGGCTCCCGCCGGGGCGGCAGGAGCAGGAGATGCGGCGCGACATCGAGATGGTCCGCCGCAACTTCGGCGGGCTGCGCCAGGTGACCGTGGTCAACCCGAAGGGCGGCGCCGGCAAGACGGTCGCCATCCTGCTGCTCGCCATGACCTTCGGCCAGAAGCGCGGCGGGTACGTGCTGGCCTGGGACAACAACGAGACCCAGGGCACCCTCGGGATGCGGGCCCAGCAGGACTTCCACTCCCGCACGGTCCGGGACATGCTGCGCGACCTGGCCCAGTTCCAGGGGCCGCACGGGCGGGTCGGTGACCTGTCGCAGTACGTCCGCTCGCAGGGCGAGGGGATGTTCGACGTGCTCGCCTCGGACGAGTCGGCGACCGGCGGCGAGATGCTCACCGCCGCCGCGTTCGCCGAGATCCGCGAGGTGGTCAGCCGCTTCTACAAGCTGATCTTCGTGGACACCGGGAACAACGTCCGGGCGCAGAACTGGCAGGCCGCCATGGACGCCACCGACCAGTTGGTGGTCACCATGTCGGCGCGGAACGACTCGGCCGAGACCGCCGCCCGGATGCTCGACCACCTGGAGCAGAGCGGCCGGCAGCGGCTGGTCCGGCAGGCGGTGACGGTGGTGTCGATGCCGCCGTCCCGCAAGGAGATCGACCTGCCGGCCATCCAGGAGCACTTCGCCGCGCGGACCCGGGCGGTGCTGCTGGCGCCGTACGAGCGGCTCATCGACACCGGCGAGCCGATCCGGTACGGCCAACTCTCCTCGGCCACCCGGGACGCCTGGCTCAAGATCGCGGCGGCGGTGGCGGAAGGGCTGTGAACAGCGCGACGGCCGGCCCGAACATCGTGGTCGAACCGGCCGTCGACACGGGTCAGTGGCTGGCCAGGGCGTCCCCGGCGGCCGGGTCGCAGTCGCGGAGGAACTGGGCGCAGCGCGCCGCCTCGTCCGCCTCGCCGATCTCGCCGGCCGCCCGGGAGAGCACGTAGAGGCAGCGGAGGAAGCCCCGGTTGGGCTCGTGCGACCAGGGCACCGGGCCGTGGCCCTTCCAGCCGCTGCGGCGGAGCTGGTCGAGGCCCCGGTGGTAGCCGGTGCGGGCGTACGCGTACGCCGGGATGACCTGGCCCGCGGCGAGCGCCCGGGTGGCCAGCGCCGCCCAGCCCGCGCTGTAGGTCGGGAAGCGGGCCGCGACCTCGGCGTACGCGTCGTCGGTGTCCTGCTCGGCGGCGGCCGCCAAGGCGGCGTCGGCCTCCTCGTGCGCGGGCAGGAGGGTGGCCGGTGGCTCAGGCAACAGGTTCTGCATCGCCCCATTCAACCCGCTTCGCCCGGGGGTATGCGAGGGGGTCCGGCCAGCCGGTCGGCTGAACGGCTGAGGCTTTCGTCACGCCTGCGGCGTCCCGCCCACGTACCCGCGGCCCATGCCGCGGCGTGGCTTTTTCCACTACAACTACAGATCCGGAGCCTCCCCAGGACCCGGTTACGCAGGAGCCCGGCGGCCTGGCCGCCGGGCTCCTGTCCGTGCCGCCCGCGTTTGCCGGCTTGCCGCCGCGGGGCAGGATGATCCGGTGCCGACCCCACCACCCGCGGACGTCATCGAGCCGCACGACACCAGCATCGACGAGATCGAGACCCGGACCGAGTTCGACCGGCGGCTGGCCGAGGGGAGCCTCGCCGGGCTGACCGTGCAGGGCCTCCGCCTCGACCTGGACCCGGTCCCCGACCTGCGCGGCGTCGAGGTCGCCGGCACCCTCTTCGTGGGCTGCCGGTTCGCCGACCGCGAGGTCGGCGCGGACCTGGTCCGGCGGGGCGCCAACGTCGTCCCGCCGTTCTCCGGGCTGCCCTACCCGACCCAGCCGGCCCACCTCTACACCGCCGACGACCTGGCCGCCGGCTTCGCCGAGGGTGGCTTCGCCGGGATGTACGACACCCGGGTGTACGCGCACTTCCGGGCGCACGGCGGCGCCCTGCCCGACGTACGGGAGGCGCTCGGCCAGCGGTTGCACGACCACGGCGTGGACAACGCCCTGGCGGACGCCACCCGGGCCTGGCTGGCGGTGCACGGGCCGCAGTCCGTGGTGGGCGTGATGGGCGGGCACGCGGTGCCGCGCGGCAGTGCCGCGTACCGGATGGCGGCGGTGCTGGGCTGGGAGCTGGCGCGGGCCGACCGGCTCGTGGTGACCGGCGGCGGTCCCGGCGTCATGGAGGCGGCCAACCTGGGCGCGTTCCTCGCGGCCTGGCCGACGGAGGAGCTGACCGCGGCGATCGACCTGCTGGCCACCGCGCCCGACTTCACCGACCACGACCGCTACACCGACGCGGCGCTGCGGGTCCGGGCCCGGTACGCGGCCGGCCCGACCCTGCCCACCCCCCGCCCGGCGGCGGCCGGCACCGAGTGGGCCCGCTCGGGCGGGCTGGCCATCCCCACCTGGCTGTACGGCCACGAGCCGGCGAACCTGTTCGCCGGGCGGATCGCCAAGTACTTCTCCAACGCCATCCGGGAGGACACCATCCTGCGGCTGGCCCGGGGCGGGATCGTCTTCGCGCCCGGCCGCGCCGGCACGGTGCAGGAGGTGTTCCAGGCGGCCACGAAGACCTACTACGGCACCGACGGGGCGAGCGGCGCGTACGTCTTCCTGGACCGGACCTACTGGACCACCGAGCTGCCGGTGGAGGCGCTGCTGCGGCCGCTCTTCGCGGCCTCCCCGTTCGGCGACCTGTCGGCCACGGTGCACCTGACCGACGACGTCCGCGAGGCGGTCCGGGTGCTCACCGCCGTCTGAGACGCGCGGAGGCCGGCACCCGATCGGGTGCCGGCCTCCGGCTCACGCGGTGGTCACTTCATGGTGGTGCCGGTGGAGCGCAGGTGCTCGCAGGCCTCCACGACGCGGGCGGCCATGCCGGCCTCGGCGGCCTTGCCCCAGACCCGCGGGTCGTACATCTTCTTGTTGCCGACCTCGCCGTCGACCTTCAGCACGCCGTCGTAGTTGCGGAACATGTGGTCCGCGACCGGCCGGGTGAAGGTGTACTGGGTGTCGGTGTCGATGTTCATCTTCACCACGCCGTAGTCCAGCGCCTCGCGGATCTCCGAGAGCAGCGAGCCGGAACCGCCGTGGAACACCAGGCTGAGCGGCTTCTCCTTGCCGTACTTGGCGCCGACCGCCACCTGGATGTGGTGGAGCACCTCCGGGCGGAGCTTGACGTTGCCCGGCTTGTAGACGCCGTGCACGTTGCCGAAGGTCAGCGCCGCCATGTAGCGGCCCTTCTCACCGAGGCCGAGCGCGTCGACCATGGCCAGACCGTCCTCGACGGTGGTGTAGAGCTTCTCGTTGATGGCGTTCTCGACGCCATCCTCCTCGCCGCCGACGACGCCGACCTCGATCTCCAGGACGATCTTGCCCTTGGCGGCCTCGGTGAGCAGCTGCTCGGCGATCTCCAGGTTCTCCGCCACCGGCACGGCCGAGCCGTCCCACATGTGCGACTGGAAGAGCGGCTCCTGGCCGTTCTTCACCCGCTCCTGCGAGATGGCCATCAGCGGCCGGACGAACTTGTCCAGCTTGTCCTTCGGGCAGTGGTCGGTGTGCAGCGCGATGTTCACCGGGTACTTCTTGGCCACCTCGTGCGCGTACGCCGCGAAGGCCACCGCGCCGGTCACCATGTCCTTCACGGACGGGCCGGACAGGTACTCCGCGCCGCCGGTGGAGACCTGGATGATGCCGTCGCTCTCCGCGTCGGCGAAACCCTTGAGCGCCGCGTTCAGCGTCTGGGAGGAGGTCACGTTGATGGCGGGGTACGCGTACCGGCCGGCCTTGGCCCGGTCCAGCATCTCCGCGTAGGCCTCGGGGGAAGCGATGGGCATGTCGAAACGCTCCTTACTTACCGCTCTCGGCCGTGCAGGCCGCTCTCTTCCTTGGGTGCGCCGGACCGCGCTGTCCACCGCGGGAAGTATCCCGTAGGAGCGCGCGACGGGCACAACCGACCCGGGAACCGCTCACCGCTCCTCCAGGCTGTCCGGCAGAACGACGCTGATCAGCCAGCTCGCCACCGCCATCACGATGGCGCCCCAGAACGCGGCCCAGAAGCCGTCCACGTGGAACGGCAGATCCAGCCCGCGGGCGATCCAGTCGGTGAGCAGGAACAGCAGGGCATTCACCACGAGCGCGAACAGACCGAGCGTGAGCAGGTAGAACACGCAGCCGAACACCTTGATGACCGGCTTCAGCACGGCGTTGACCACGCCGAAGATGAGCGCCACCAGGACCAGGGTGAGCACCGTGTTGAGCCCGTTGCGGCCGGTCACCTCCACCCCGGGCACGATGAGCGTGGTGATCCACAGTGCGATCGCGGTGATCGCCAGCCGGATCAGGAACCCCACGTCACCATCCTGGCACCGGGTGCCCGGCCCGGAGGGACAATCGCCGACTCCGCCGTTCCACCCGCTGCCGAGCGGGGACCCGGGCCAGCCCGTACGGTGTGGTGGGAACTGTCCGCACCGAGATCCAGGGAGGGAAGATGGGTCAGCCCGACGAGGACTTCGCCCCGAGCGACCACCTCGCTCCGGAGGAGCGGGACCTGGAGGCGGAGCCGGCCGACGCGGTCGAGCAGGCTGCGGCGGTCACCCCCGACGACGCCGACGGCGAGCCGCAGCGGGGGCTGGAGGTCGGCGACTGGGACGCCATGGAGCAGGCCCGGGTGGTCACCGCCGACGAGGACGACTACCGCTGAGCCACGCGGGCGGGGCCGGCGCGGCCCCGCCCGCGTCAGCGCAGGCCGGTGACCTGCTTCGGGTGGGCCGCCGCCCACTCGCCGAGCCGGTCGGCGCGCAGCGCGTCGAGGAAACCCGGGGCCAGGGCGGGGTCGAGCCGGAACCCGTACGGCAGTTCCTCCGCCTCCCCGTGGCGGACCGGCAGGCCGACCGCGACCGGCTCGGCGGCGGCCGCCTTCCCGGTCGCCGAGATCAGCGCCGGCAGGGACAGTTCCCCGGTGTCGGTCACCACGCCCGAGTCGACCTTCGTGATCAGCCGGTTGAGCAGCAGCGGATTGGTCAGCACCTCCTGCTCCTGGATTCGGTGGAGCAGTCCGGCCGCGTACCGGGCGGCGTTGCGGTCCCGGTCCAGGGCGCCGTCGGGCATGTTGAACCGCTGGCGGAGCACGTCCACCGCGGCGGCGCCGTCGAGCCGCTGGCACCCGGCCGGGTAGGTCCGGTGGGTGTGGTGGGAGCGGACCGTGGTCGGCAGGCAGACCGACACGCCGCCGACCGCGTCGGTGAGCTCGCGCGTAGCCCGGTAGGTGAGCACCGCGCCGGCGTCGATCCGTACGCCGGTGGTGTCGCTGACCACCTGCCTGGTCAGCGTGTAGCCACGGGCCAGGTCCGGACGCGGCTCACCGGCACCGACGAGAAAGGCCGCGTTGAGCTTGTCCCGGCCATGACCGGGGATGGACACCACCAGGTCACGAGGGAGCGAGACCAGGTAGAGCCGACTCCGATCCGCCGGGACGTGCACGATCAGCACGGAGTCGGCGAGTCGGTAGGGCCGATCCGCCGGCCCGTCCACCCCGAGGAGCAGCACGTTCAGCGCCCCGGCGGGCGTCGGCGAGGGCGTCGCCAGCAGGTTCGCGGTCTCCGGCGGGCGCGGCGCGATCGCGGTGAAGCCGGCCAGGGCGGCGGCGACCACCGCCATCGCCGTGCCGGCGAGCCGGAGCCGGAGACGGCGCCGCCGGCGGCGGACCACGGCCCGGTCGATGGCGGCCCGGACCGGGCCGACCGCCGGGGTCAACTCCTCGCGCCGGGCGAAGGCGGCCCGCAGGTCGTCCTCGATCATCAGCAGACCTCCACGTACTCGGCTCGGAGGGTGGCCAGGGCCCGGGAGATGCAGGAGCGGACGGTGCCGACGGCGCAGCCGAGGATCTCGGCGATCTCCGCGTCGGGCAGGTCCTCGTAGTAGCGCAGCACCAGCGTGGCCCGCTGCCGCCGGGGCAGCCGGGACAGCCACGACCAGACCTGGTCGCGGTCCACCGCGGACTGCGCGTGGTCGCTCGGCGCCGGCACCGCCTCGTCCGGTTCGCCGCGCAGCAGCACCCGGCGCGCCCAGGAGCCCCGCCGCCAGTCGATGAACTGGTTGGTGAGCATCCGGCGCACGTACCGCTCCGGCGCGTCGCTACGGGCGACCCGGCGCCAGTTGAGCTGGACCCGGACCATGGTCTCCTGCACCAGGTCCTGGGCCTGGTGCGGATCGCCGGTCAGCATGACCGCGTACCGCAGCAGGGCGCTCAGCCGCGCGTCCGCGAACTCCTCGTACGTCACTGCACCTCCCGGTGTCCCGCCCTGTTGACGGGCACGGGCCGGCGGAACATTGCACCGCGCTGATCAGCCGTTCGGTCAATATCTGCCGGTGATGGCGTCCCGGGATAGCGGAGCGACTTAAGGCTTCTTTAAGCTCCACGGGCTCCACCTGATCATTCACGGGAGGAACCCCCAACCATGCTTTCCCACTCCACTCGGCGCTGGCTCGCCGGGTTGGGCGTCGCAGGCGCGTTCGTCGCCGCCTCCGCCACCCCAGCCGCCGCCGCGGACGCGCCGTTCAAGGTCGTCGCACAGAACATGCTCGTCGCTCCGGGGCATGGCACCTTCGCGTACCTCTACGCCTACGCGACCGACGGGGAGCACCGGCACCAGTTCGGGCGCACCACCCTCGACATCGACTACTCCGGTATCTCCGACTTCGCCAACGTGGAGACGCCCGGTGAGGGCTGGGGCTGGGCGTGCGAGACCACCGGCCAGGCCGTGCACTGCGAGACGGAGTTCGGCGAGGACGACGAGCCCTGGCTCGGTCTCCAGGTGTTCGCCAAGGACGACGCCAAGCCGGGCCAGGACGGCCAGGTCACGTACTCGATCACGTCCGGCGGTCACACCGTCAAGGCGAGCTCCACCGTGACGATCGCCGAGGGCGTCGACCTGCAGACCGCACCGGAGCTGAGCGTCAGCGGCGCACCCGGCAGCCGGGTCGGCGCACCGGCCCTCGTCCGCAACGGCAGCGAGACGACCAGCCACGGCGCGGTGCTGCTGATGCAGAGCGACTACCTGTACAACTACGTCGGCGACTTCACGAACTGCGCACGGTCCGAGATGCTGGGCGTGGTCTGCACGTTCGACGAGGACCTCAAGCCCGGCGCGACCTACCGGCTCTCCGAGGACCTGCCGTTCGAGCTCCACAAGGACGCCCGGACGGGCGCCGAGCTGTTGTCGGCCAGCATGTGGTGGACCAAGGACGACTGGGATCTCTACAACAAGAACTGGCTGCAGGACATCGACCCCGACGCCAAGCCGGGCACCAAGGGGACCCTGCACCTCGTCGAGGCGGCCGGGGCGCAGTCGCTTACCCGGCAGACCGACCCGGACATGATGAACAACTACACCGACATCTCGGTGAAGGTGACGGGGAACAACCCCGCCGACCTCAGCGTGAAGGGCGCCACCGCCACCGGCGCCAAGGGCGACGTGGTCACCGTGCGGCCGAGCGTGACCAACCTGGGCCCGGCCCTGCTCGAGTACCAGGGCGGCCCGGTCTTCCGGGTCACGATCCCGGAGGGCACCACCGCCGTCGAGCCTTCCTGGGAGTGCCGGCCCTACACCTCCGAGGACGACTGGGAGCAGGGCAAGGGCGAGTGGGGCGAGCCGGGCGCGCGTGAGTACGGCTGCCAGATCACCGAGAGCCCCAAGGGCTTCGAGAACCCGTACGAGTTCAAGCTGCGGATCGACAAGGTCGTCCCGAACGCCTCCGGCGCTCTGGCCGTCCGGCTGAACAACGACCCGAACAGCAAGAACGACACCGCCGCGATCGTCATCAACCCGGTCGCCGGCGGCACGCCCGGCACCCCGGGCGACGGTGGCCAGGGTGGCGGTGACGGCGGCACGCTGCCGATCACCGGTTCCAACACCGCCCTGATCGCCGGCGTCGGCGCGCTCCTGCTCGCCGCCGGTGCGGCCGGCTACGTGGTGACCCGCCGCCGCAAGACCCGCTTCGTCGCCTGACGCGGCAGCAACACGAGGGGTGCCCCGCCGACCACCCGGTCGGCGGGGCACCGTCGTGTCCGGCGAAAACGGGACGACGCAAGATCGCCAGAGCTGCCACCATCGACGGGTGCTGCTGACCCTGACCACCACACACCGCCCCGCCACCGACCTCGGCCACCTCCTCGTCAAGCACCCGGACCGCGTGCAGAGCTTCGACCTGCCCGCCGGCACCGCGCACGTGCTCTACCCCGAGGCGGACGAGGCGCGGTGCACGGCGGCGCTGCTGGTCGAGGTCGACCCGCTCAAGCTGGGCGGCGGCCGGGGGCGCCGGCAGGCGACCACGCCGGACAGCTTCACCCTGGGGCAGTACGTCAACGACCGCCCGTACGCGGCGTCCAGCCTGCTCTCCTCGGCGCTGGCCAAGGTGTTCCGCTCGGCCCTGCGCGGCGAGTCCCGGGACCGGCCGGAGCTGGCCGCCACCGCCATCCCGCTGGAGGTGCGGGTGCCGGTGCTGCGCTGCCGGGGCGGCGCCGACCTGGCCGTGCGGGTCTTCGCCCCGCTCGGCTGGACGGTGACGGCCACTCCGATCCCGCTCGACGAGGCGTACCCGGAGTGGGGCGACAGCCGCCACGTCGACCTGACGGTGACCGGGACGCTGCGGCTCGCCGACGCGCTCAACCACCTCTACGTGCTGCTGCCCGTGCTGGACGACGCCAAGCACTACTGGGTGGCGCCGGACGAGGTGGACAAGCTGCTCCGGGCCGGTGCCGGCTGGCTGGCCGACCACCCGGAACGTGGCCTGATCACCCGCCGCTACCTGGCGCACCGGCGCGCCCTCGCCGGGGCGGCGCTGGCCCGCCTGGCCGAGCTGCGCCTCGCCGACGAGCCGCCCGCCGACGACAGCGTCGAGCCCGAGCAGCCCGCCGAGGCGCCCCGGGCCTCGCTGGCCGTACGCCGGCGCGAGGCGGTGCTGGCCGCGCTGCGCGACAGCGGGGCGTCCCGGGTGCTGGACCTGGGCTGCGGGGGCGGCGCGCTGCTCACCGCGCTGGTCGCCGACCGGCGGTTCACCGAGGTCGTCGGCACCGACGTGTCCGGGCAGGCGCTCACCCTGGCCGCCCGGCGGCTGCGGCTGGACCGGCTGCCGGAGCGGCAGCGGGACCGGATCCGGCTCTGGCAGTCGGCGCTGACCTACCGGGACGACCGGCTGCGCGGCTACGACGCGGCGGTGCTCATGGAGGTGGTCGAGCACCTCGACCCGCCGCGGCTGCCGGCGCTGGAGGACGCCGTGTTCGGCCACGCCCGGCCCGGCACGGTCGTGGTGACCACGCCGAACGTCGAGTACAACGTGCGCTACGAGGGGCTCGGGGCGGGCCGGTTCCGGCACGCCGACCACCGCTTCGAGTGGACCCGGGCCGAGTTCGCCGCCTGGGTCGACCGCGTGGCGGCGGCGCACGGCTACACGGCCACGATCGGCGGGATCGGCGACGACGACCCGGAGGTGGGCGCCCCGACCCAGCTCGCCGTCCTGACCAGCACGGAAACCAACACCCGGAAGGAGGAGACGACCCGATGATCACCCTGGACATTCCCGAACTCGCCCTGGTGGCGCTGGTCGGCGTCTCCGGCTCCGGCAAGTCGACGTTCGCCCGCCGGCACTTCCGGCCCAGCCAGGTGCTCTCCTCGGACACCTTCCGCGGGATGGTGGCCGACGACGAGAACGACCAGTCCGCCTCCGGCGACGCGTTCGACGCGCTGCACCACGTGGCCGGGATCCGGCTGCGCCGGGGCCGGCTCACCGTGGTCGACGCGACCAACCTCCAGCCGCACGCCCGGGCCGCGCTGATCAAGGTGGCCCGGGAGCACGACGTGCTGCCGGTGGCGGTCGTGCTGGACGTGCCGGAGGCGGTGGCCTGGGAGCGTACGCAGTCCCGGGCCGACCGGACGCACGGCCGGCAGGTGCTCGCCCGGATGCAGCGCGACCTGCGGCAGTCGTACGGGCGGCTGGCCCGGGAGGGCTTCCGCAAGGTGCACGTGCTGCGCGGCGTCGAGGAGATCGAGGCCGCCGAGATCCGCTACGAGCGGCTGTTCAACGACCGGCGCGAGCTGACCGGGCCGTTCGACGTCGTCGGCGACGTGCACGGCTGCCGCGAGGAGCTGGAGGCGCTGCTGCTCCGGCTGGGCTACGCACTGCGCCGCGACGACGCGGGCCGCCCGGTGGACGCGGTGCACCCGTCGGGGCGTACCGCGGTCTTCGTCGGTGACCTGGTGGACCGTGGCCCGGACTCCCCCGGGGTGCTGCGCCTGGTCATGGGCATGGTGGCGGCCGGCCACGCGATCTGCGTGCCGGGCAACCACGAGCAGAAGCTGCTGCGCAAGCTGCGCGGCCGGGACGTGCGGCTCACCCACGGCCTGGCCGAGACGATGGCCCAGCTGGAATCGGAGCCGGAGAGCTTCGTGGCGGAGACGGCGGCCTTCATCGACGGCCTGGTCAGCCACTACGTGCTGGACGGCGGTCGCCTCGTGGTGGCGCACGCCGGCCTCAAGGAGGCGTACCACGGGCGGGCGTCCGGCCGGGTGCGGTCGTTCGCGCTCTACGGCGAGACCACCGGCGAGACCGACGAGTACGGCCTGCCGGTGCGTTACCCGTGGGCACGCGACTACCGGGGTTCGGCCATGGTCGTCTACGGCCACACGCCGACCCCGGAGCCGGAGTGGGTGAACAACACCATCTGCCTGGACACCGGCTGCGTCTTCGGCGGGAAGCTCACCGCGCTGCGCTACCCGGAGAAGGAACTGGTCTCCGTCCCGGCGGTCAAGGAGTGGTACGCCCCGGCCCGCCCGCTGGTCGCCGCCGCGCCCGCCCGGCCGGACACCGTGCTCGACCTGACCGACGTGACCGGACGGCGGCACCTCACGCACGCGTACGGGACGCTGACCGTGCCGGCCGAGAACGCCGCCGCCGCGCTGGAGGTGATGAGCCGGTACGCGCTCGACCCGGACCGGCTGGTCTGGCTGCCGCCCACAATGGCGCCCTGCTCGACCTCGACCGTCGAGGGGTTCCTGGAGCACCCGGCGCAGGCGTTCGCCGACTACCGGGCGGCCGGCGTCGACCGGGTGGTCTGCGAGGAGAAGCACATGGGCTCGCGGGCCGTGGTGCTGGTGGAGCGGGAGCCGGGGCGGTTCGCCGGCGGGGCGGTGCACACCCGCACCGGCCGGCCGTTCTTCGGGCCGCCGCTGGACGGGGAGCTGCTGGCCCGGGTCCGCGCGGCGGTCACCGCTGCGGGCCTCTGGGCCGAGCTGGGCACCGACTGGCTGCTCCTCGACTGCGAGCTGCTGCCGTGGTCGGCGAAGGCCGGTGGGCTGATCCGCGAGCAGTACGCCGGGGTCGGCGCGGCCGGCCGGGCGGCCCTGCCGGCGGTGCTCGGCACGCTGGACGCCGCCGCCGGGCGGGGGCTGCCCGTGGGTGAGCTGCGCGGCCGAATGGCCGACCGGGCGGCCGAGGTCGAGGCGTACTCGGCGGCCTACCGGGCCTACGTCGGGCCGACCGACGGGCTGCGCGGGGTCACGCTGGCGCCGTTCGCCGTGCTGGCCGGGGCCGGGGCGAGCTACGCCGACCGCGACCACGGCTGGCACCTGGCGCTGGCCGACCGGCTCTGCGCCGCCGACCCGGAGTTCTTCACCCCGACCCGGCGGCAGGTCGTCGACCTGGCCGACGAGTCGGCCGTGGCGGCGGCGACCGACTGGTGGCTGTCGCTCACGGCGGCCGGCGGGGAGGGCATGGTGGTCAAGCCGTACGCCGGCCTGGCCGCCCGCTCGCCGAAGGGTTCGCTGCTCCAGCCGGGCATCAAGTGCCGGGGCCGCGAGTACCTGCGGATCATCTACGGTCCCGGGTACACCGGCGCGGGGCAGCTCGCCGCGCTGCGCAAGCGGTCGCTGGGGCGCAAGCGCGGGCTGGCCCTGCACGAGCACGCGCTGGGCCTGGCCGCCCTGGACGCGCTGGCCGAGGACGCCCCGCTCTGGCGCCGCCACGAGCTGGTCTTCGCCATCCTCGCCTGCGAGTCCGAGCCGGTCGACCCGCGGCTGTGACCCGTACGCCCGGTCCGGCGCGGTGCCGGACCGGGCCCGGGTACCCTTTGTGGCCGTGGACACAGCAGAGAAGACCCGCGTGCTCTCCGAGAGCGTGGCCCTGAATCCGCTCGACCCGAAGGACCTCATCCACACCTTCGGGATGATCGGCGTCTGGGCGATCCTCTTCGCCGAGACCGGCCTGCTGGTCGGCTTCTTCTTCCCCGGCGACTCGCTGCTCTTCCTGGCCGGGGTGGCCGCCTCGCCGGTGGCCGACGCGATCTTCGGCAGCGGCACCCGGCTCTCCCTGGCCGGCCTGCTGATCGGCGGCCCGCTCTGCGCGATCGCCGGCGCCCAGCTCGGGCACTGGCTCGGCGCGCGCTACGGCAAGCGGATGTTCGACCGCCCCAACTCCCGCCTTTTCAAGCGGGAGTATGTGGAGAAGGCCGAGTACTACTTCCAGAAGTTCGGCCCGGCGAAGGCCGTGGTGCTGGCCCGCTTCATCCCGATCGTGCGGACCTTCCTCAACCCGGTGGCCGGGGTGCTCGGCATGCCGGCCCGCCAGTTCTTCCTGTGGAACGTGGTCGGGGCGATCCTCTGGGTGGACGGCATCCTGCTGATCGGCTACCTGCTGGCCGACCAGATCTACAACGCGATCGGCGACAAGATCGACCGGTACATCCTGCCGGTGGTCGCGCTGATCATCCTGATCTCGGTGCTGCCGATCTTCTTCGAGTTCCTCCGCGACCGACGGGCGCGCAAGCGCGGCGAGGCGGTCGCGGTGATCGCCGCGTCCAGCGCGGTGGGCGCGGTGGACGCGGTCCGGGACGCCATCGAGGGCGACGACGACCAGCAGCACCGGCGCGGCGGCCAGCACCGCCGCTGATCCCCGGACACACCGAAGGCCGGCCCCCTCTCGGAGGGCCGGCCTTCGACTACGACCTGTCGACCTGCGGGTGGCACGGATGACGGACAGCCGTCACCTGTGGCCATCCGGGCTCGGCGCGTCTGACGCCGCGCCACGACCCCGGACAGCCATCCGATGGGTGGCGCCACCCCTGGCACGCCACCCGTCGCCGCACTCAGCAGAGGCGGCCACCAACTCGGACACGTCCGGATTCAGCGGGCCTTCTTGGTGGCCCGCTTCCGCGGCGGGGTGAGCAGATCCGCGATCGTGGCGATCGCGGTCGGCACCAGCCGGTAGTACGCCCAGACACCGCGCTTCTCCCGCTCCAGCAAGCCGGCCTCGGTGAGGATGCGCAGGTGGTGGCTGACCGTCGGCTGCGAGAGGCCGAGCGGCGCGGTGAGGTCACACACGCACGCCTCCCCCTCGGGAGCCGACTGGATCAGGCTGAGCAGCCGCAGCCGGGCGGGGTCGGCGAGGGCCTTGAGGACCCCCGCGAGCCGCTCGGCGTCGGCACGTTCGATCGGCTCGCCGGCAAGCGGCGAGATCTGAGGCATGGTCATTTCAGCCAACGCAGTTCCCACGTATTCCATCCTTCCACCAGCAGCATCGATCCGCCTGCATATCAGCAGATCCGAATCGGCAAACTTTTACGCCACAAGGCCGAGGTCAGCCAACGTATAGGCCGCCCGATAAGGCAGTCCGGCGGCTCGCACCGCGTCGCCGGCGCCTCGATCAACAATAACCGCCACACCCACCACCTCGGCCCCGGCCTCACGCAATGCCTCGACGGCGGTCAACACGCTGCCACCCGTGGTCGAGGTGTCCTCGACCGCCAGCACCCGGCGCCCGGCGACGTCAGGCCCCTCGATCCGTCGCTGGAGACCGTGCGCCTTGCCCGCCTTGCGGACCACGAAGGCGTCCAGCGGGCGGTCGGTCCCGGCCGACGCGTGCAGCATCGCGGTGGCCACCGGGTCGGCCCCGAGGGTCAGCCCGCCGACCGCGTCGTACGCCCAGTCGGCGGTGAGGTCGCGCATCACCCGACCGATCAACGGCGCCGCCCGGTGATGGAGCGTGACGCGACGCAAGTCGACGTACCAGTCCGCCTCCCGACCCGACGAGAGCACCACCCGGCCGTGGACCACAGCCAGGTCAGTGATGAATTTACGCAGGTCGTCGTGGTCCCCCATGGCGATAGAGGGTACTTCGCAAGTCTGGGAGGCGGGCGTGGGGTCCTCCCGGGTCAGCCCTGCGGGCGACCGACGGGTGGCGATGTCCGACTACGCTGTGCGACTGTCCATCCCGGTCAGCGAGCGGGCAGCACGGCGACGGACCAGCCGCCGCGCCGGCCCGCGGTCAGTCGCCGGCCCGGCCGACCCGGCCACGGGTGTCCCGGGAGACGCCCCGCAGCAGCCGCCGCGGCGCGTGCCGCAGCCCCGCCACGGCCAGCTTGTACTTCCAGCTCGGCACGCTGACCGGCTTGCCTTTCCGCAGGTCACGCAGCCCTTCGTCGACCACGTCGTCGGTCCGCAGCCACATCCACGCCGGGGTACGCGACATGTCGATGCCGGCCCGCTCGTGGTAGCCGGTGCGGGTGTAGCCGGGGCAGAGCGCCATCACGCGGACACCGAGCGGGGCCACCGACTGGCCGATCGATTCACTGAAATTCGTCACCCAGGCCTTGCTGGCCGAGTAGGTCGATCCCGGCATGGGGACGCCGAAACCCGCGACGGAAGAGACATTTATCACTGCCCCGTGGCCTCGCTCGACCATCGGACCGAGGGCCGCGTGGGTCAGCCGGAGCACGGCCAGCACGTTGAGCCGGACGAGCCGCGCCTCGTCCGCGACGGCCGACCGGACGAAGGGGGTGTTGAGGCTGATGCCCGCGTTGTTCACCAGCATCTCCACCGGCGGCTCGGCGGTCAGCCGGGCTTCGACCGCGGCACAGCCGTCGTCGGTGGACAGATCCGCCGCGATGGTCTCGACCCGGTGGCCGTGCCGGCCGGTCAGCTCGGCCGCCAGGGCGTCGAGTCGGCCCGCGTCCCGGGCCACGAGCACGAGGTCCCAGCCGTCGGCGGTGAGCCGGCGGGCGAACGCCTCGCCGATGCCCAGGCTGGCGCCGGTGATCAGGGCCCGGCGCGGGGAGGGGGGTGGTGCGTCGGTCACGGGCGGTCCTCGGGGGGTGGGGTCGGCCCGGGCGGAGCCGACGGCGGCGGGGTGGGGGGCGTGCCGGGCTCCGGGCCGGCCGGCGGCGCCCAGGGCGACGGGTGCCCGTAGGCCGGGGCGGGGGCAACGTATCCGGGTGCGGACGGACCGGCCGGCGGAGTCGGGGCCGGCGGCGGACCGTAGCCCGGACCGGCCGGGATCGGGCCGGCCGGCGGGATCGGGCCGGCCGGCGGCCGCGCCGGGCGGCGGTGGAAGAAGGCGCCGGCCGCGGGCAGGGTGAGCAGGGCGGCCACCACCAGGTAGCCGAGGATCTGCGCCACCGACAGCGCCGCGTTCACCGGGATCCACCAGCCCGGGTAGGCGTCGCCGACCCGGGCCAGCAGGTCGGCGGTGACCCGGTCCTCGGCGCCGAGCCGAAGCGGGGTGGTCCGCTGCCCGACCAGCACCGCCAGGCCGCAGCAGCCGCAGAACAGGCCCAGCCCGGCGACCACCCAGGTGGCCACCCGGGCGCCGGCGCGGCCGGAGAGCAGGCCGAGGGCGAGCCCGACGAGCAGCAGCGCGATCAGCACGCCGAGCACGGCGGAAAGGATGGTGGAGCCGCGCAGCAGGGAGGCGACCCCGTCGATCTCGCCGCCGCCCGCGCCGGTCCCCCGCGCCGCCTCCCGGAACCGGTCCACCGTGCCCGCCGTGACCAGCAGGTTGGCGACCGCGTACGCCACGGCGCCCACCGCCATCAACAGCAGCAGCGCCGCCGCCGAGACCACCGCGCCCGGCCGGCGGGGCGGGGCCTGATGGGGGTACGACACGACAGATCCCTCCGGTAGGCGTCGGCTTGCAACCTACTCGGAGGGATCGTCGGCGTCGCTGTTATCCGGACGTCAACTTCCGGATGGCGGCTCCGGGTTCCGGCGCTCCCCGGACTCTGGCGACGGACCCGCCGCCGGCGGCTGGCCGGGGGCCGGCGGGTAGCCCGGGTCGGCGGGCTGCCCCGGGGTGGCCGGGTAGCCGGGGGTGGCCGGGTAGCCCGGGTAGGCGGCACCCGGGACCGGCGGCTCCCAGGCCGCCTTGGGCTTGCGGAAGAACTCGTTCGCCTTCGGCAGCGCCAGCAGGATCAGCGCGGCCAGCAGCGCGAGCAGCGCGACCAGCCCGAGCAGCAGGCTGACCGGGCCGTACCAGGACGGCAGCGCGTCCTCCAGCCGGCGCTGGATCTCCTCGCCGCTCGGCAGGTCGCCGTTGGTGGACCCGCCGCCGGTGAACCCGCCGGAGACGCCGCTCAGCAGGCCGCCGCCGGTGCAGCAGAGCAGGATGCCGCCCACCACCCAGGTGGTGATCCGGGAGGCGTTCTTCCCCCGGTTGTTCAGCAGCGCGAGCACGACCAGCCCGATCGCGAGCAGCAGCGAGAGCACGGCGCCGCCGAGGCTGGCCGCGTAGGCGAAGTCGCCCGCCTGCTCGGCCGAGGTGCCGGCGTACGCGTCCTTCAGCACGTCCCGGATGGTGCCGAGGGTGGACAGCGTCACGATCAGGTTCAACACCTGGATGACGGCGACGAGGATGAGCAGCCAACTGGATATGGTCACCACGCTCGGGCGAGCGCGGGCCGGGGTCCCCGGAGCATCGACCATGATTCTCCTTCCCTAGATCACAGGGACACCGTAACGAAGCCGGGCCAGGTGAGCACGGCCCGGAAACCCCGGATTCGGCCGGGTCAGCGGGCTGTCGGCTGCCGGCGGCAGAGCCGGCGGTACTCGGCGGTCACCACGGCGAGCAGGAAGAGGTCCACGGCGAGCGCGAAGACCGCGCCGAACTGGTTGACCGTGAAGCTGAAGATCTGCCCGAACAGCAGGTCCACCAGGAGCGCCAGCTTGAACAGCCGGAAGGCCCGGGCCTGGTCGCTGGGGAGCAGCAGCGCCCCGCGGATGCTCAGCACCGCGGTGATCAGCGCGGAGACGCTGACGCCGAGCACCGCCCCCCACTCCTGCTGGTCGGGCAGCTCGCCGGTGATGGCATCCAGGAGAACCCGCAGCACGACGACGAACGGTTCGCCGACCACGTAGAGCACCACGAGCGCCACCACCCACCGGTGCGTGGTCACCCAGACCGCCAGGCGGCGGGCCCGGAGGAGCCACGGTTGCCAGAACCGGGGTGCGGGTGGCTCAAGCCGGGGCACCGCGTCCAGCAGCCGGGCCACCGCCTCCTCGACCTCCGGGCCACAGCCCTGGACCAGCCGCCGCACCGCCGCCCGACGCCGGGCGGTGAGGCCGGTGGTGAGACCGCCGACGACCGTGAACAGCGCGTTCGCCGTGCGCTCCGGCGCGGAGAGCCGGGTCCGGCCGCGGAGCGCCTGGCTGATCAGGACCAGCAGGGCGAAGGCGACGTAGATGATGCTGGCGGCCGGGGCGTAGAAGTAGTCGGTGCCGGCGGTGACGAACTTCCCGACCTCGTCGATGAAGAGCCCGAAGCCCATCCCGCCCAGGATCGCGCCCAGGATGCGGGCCGCGCTGCCGAGGAAGACCAGCGCCACCCCGAGGCCCGCGGTCATCAGCAGGCCACCCCAGAGCACGTGCGCGATGTGCAGCCCGCCGCCGCCGAGCTGCGGGTAGCCGGTCGCCTGAAGGTACGCCCGGGTGACCAGCACGGTCACCACCCCGGACAGCACGAACGCCTGAAGGTACGACGGCGCCTCCAGCACCCGGGGCGGTCTCGACCAACGCGACGGACGGGCGGGCATGGTTCCGAAACTAGTAGCCGCGCCACTCCGCGCGGGCGTACTCCAGGACCCTGGGCTGCAACAACGTGGAGGCGGGCACGTCCAGCCGGGCCCGGTCGGCGGGGAAGGTGGCCGCCGCGGCGAGCACCGACGGGGTGAGGAAGCGCAGCGCCGGCGCGTCGGCGGGCAGCCCCAGCGCGGGCGGCGTCCCGCCCGGCGCGGCGAGCACGAACCCCCAGTCGCCGAAGCTCGGCACGTCCACGTGGTACGGCACGGTGGCGAAGCCGGCCTCCCGGATCGACCGCTCGATCGACCAGTACGACCGCGGCGCGAAGTAGGGCGAGCCGGACTGCACCACGAGCCGCCCGCCGGGGGCGAGCACCGGCCGGATCAGCGCGTAGAACTCGACCGTGTAGAGCTTGGCGGTGGCCGTCTCGTCCGGGTCGGGCAGGTCGGCGACGACCACGTCGAAGCGTTCGGTGGCGGTCCGCAGCCAGCCGAACGCGTCGACGTTGAGCACCCGGACCCGGGGGTCGGCGAGCGAGTCGTGGTTGAGGTCCCGCAACTGCGGCTCGGCGCGGGCCAGCCGTACCACGGCCGGGTCGAGGTCGACCAGGGTCACCTGGCGCACGTCCGGGTACTTGAGGATCTCCCGCAGCGCCAGCCCGTCCCCGGCGCCGAGCACCAGCACGTTCCCGTGCGGCCCGCGCATGGCCGGGTGGACCAGCGACTCGTGGTAGCGGTATTCGTCGATCGAGCTGAACTGGAGGTCGCCGTTGAGGAACAGCCGCAGGTCGGTGTCGGCGTGGCCGACCTCCCGCACCGACCGGGTCAGCACGATTTCCTGGTAGCGGCTGCGTTCGGCGTGCACCACCGGGTCCCGGTAGAGCTGCTGCCGCGCGGTCACCTCGAAGTCGTGCGCGGTGACCCAGGCGTACCCGAGGCAGAGGGCGACCACGACGGAGCCGGCGGCGAGCGCGACCCGGGCCCGGCGGCCGAGGTCGGCGCGGAAGACCGTGCAGACCAGGGCGAGGCCGGCGACGGCGTTCACCGCGCCCACCACGAGGGCGCCCTTGAGCTGGCCGAAGACCGGCATCAGCAGGAACGGGAAGGCCAGCCCGCCGAGCAGCGCGCCGACGTAGTCGGCGGCGAAGAGGTCGGCCACGGCGCTGCCCGCGGACTGCTCGCGGATCCGCTGCAGCAGCACCATGAGCAGCGGGATCTCCGCGCCGATCAGCAGGCCCAGCACGAACGCGGTGCCGACCAGCGCCGGCCCGTAGAGGTCGAGCCAGGCGAACGCGGCGTAGAGGCCGAGCACGGAGAGGCCGCCGAGCAGGGCCAGGGTCAGCTCGATCGCGGCGAACGCGGCCGCCGCCCGGGACTGCAACGGCTTGGCGACCAGCGCGCCGACGCCCATGGCGAAGACCATCACGCCGAGCACGATCGACGCCTGGCCGACCGTGTCGCCGATCAGGTAGCTGCCGAGCGCGACCAGGGCCAGCTCGTAGACCAGGCCGCAGGCCGCGCAGACGAAGACCGCGAGCAGGACCGCCGCGCGGGCCGGGCGCCACCGCGGCCGTGCGGGCGCGTCGACGGTCACGTCTTCTCCCGGGTACGCCCGGCGGCGCCCGCCCCGGCGGGCTGCGCGGGCACGGCCACCCGGCGCTTACGACCGCTCCGGCTCGGCGCGTCTGGCGCCGCGCCGCGACCCGGAGCAGTCGTCCGGCGGCGCTGCACCACGCCCACGGTGACGAAGAGCGCGGCGAGCAGGAGCAGCCCGACCGTGGCGAGCAGCCAACCCCAGCGGTCCCGCAGGTAGTCGCTGCCGGCGTCGGGCAGCGGGGACGGGCTGCCCGCCGCCGGTACCGGGGTGTCGGCGGGCTCGGCCAGGCCGGCCTCGACGGCGAGCAGCGGCAGCATGACCGCGGCCCGGGTGATCGCCCAGCCGGGGTCGTCGACGAAGACGTCCTCGGTGAGCCCGAGCCGCTCCAGCCCGTTCTCGACCCGCACGAGGTCGACCGTGTCGATGTCCGGGGAGCCGGTGACCTCGATCCGGGCGAAGTCGTTGCTCTCGCTGCTCTCCGAGACGTAGCCGATGTTGGCCGTCACCTGCACCCAGCGCGGGCAGCTCGGGTTCTCCTCGATGGCGACGCCGTCGCCCAGATTGGAGCCGACGTTGCGCGGGGCGGCGCCGTAGTCGTAGTAGTCCAGCAGCGCCCAGCCGTAGCAGAGGCCCTGTTCGGCGCTGGTCCGCTGGAGGATGGCCACGCTGTCGGCCCGCTCGTCGGCGGCCGGCGCCGGCACCGTGGTGTCCCCGTCGGTGTTGAGCACGCCCACCGCCACGCAGCCGGCGAGGATCAGACCGGCGGCCAGCCAGGCGACCCAGGCGATCTTCTTCTTCGCCGCCCGCTTGCCGGGTGCCATCAGCTGATCGCGGCGGCGATGATCGCGCCGGTCGCCAGGTGCACGACGGCGGAGACCCAGACCGCGGGGTGCGGCTCCGGGTCGACCAGGAGCTCACCGAGCTTGCCCGGGGTGGCCATGTCCAGCAGCAGGAACGCCGCGGCCATGATGACCAGCCCGAGGATCCCGTACGCGGCCGCACCGACCAGGCCGAGCGCGAAGTCGTCCGCGCTCGCGGCGATGGCGGCGACCACGATGATGCCGACGCCGGCCAGGTTCGAGGCGAGCAGCAGCGCGGCGTTGCGGTTGCGCTCCGCCCAGATCAGCTCGTGCAGCTTGCCGGGGGTGGCGACGTCGACCAGCACGTAGCCGACGGCCATCAGGGCGACGCCGACCACACCGTAGGCGAGCGTGACGAGCAGATCGGTGACCAGGGTCTGCACAGGGGACTCCAGGATTCGTCGGGAGGGGTCAGGTCACTTGCCGGAGCCGGGTCCGCCGCCGCGGACGGTGCTGCCCCGCCCCCAGCCCCAGTGGCTGCCCACCCGGGAGTGGTAGCGGGGGTAGGCGGTGGTCATCCGTTCCAGCAGGATCACCGAGCCGGCGGCGAGCGGCAGGATCACCACCGAGTCGTCGTCGTAGCGCAGGTAGACCCCGCTGCCGTCGACGTACTGGTCGGCCGGCTGCCAGGCGTCGGTGATGTCCTTCGACACCTGGCTGGGCGACTTGTTCGACGTGTACGCGATCGCGTCCGAGCCGAGGTCCCGGCTGGTGGCGCGGGTGTAGCGGTCCTCCACGTAGCCCCGGGGCGAGAAGTTGCCGTAGAAGATCGCGAAGGCGGCGACCACGGCGCCGATGACGGCGAACGCCACCCCGACCACGAACCACCGTCGGTACGTCACAGCTTTACCACCGTCTCGGTCAGGACCAGCTCGTTGGTCTGCGGATACGCGTGCCAGGTGCGCCAGGCCACCGCGCCGTCCGGCGGCTCGGGGCGGACGGCGAGCGCGGTGATCGCGTCCTCGTCGCCGGGAAAGACCCCGACCAGCGCGTACGGGTCGTCGGCCAGTTCGGCGCGGAGCGCGGCGACCCGGGTACGCAGGCCGTCGCCCGCCGGCCGGAGCACCGTGGCGGTGAACCGGTAGCCGGCGGTCTCGTCGTGCAGGGCGTCCGGCAGGTGCGGCGGGCGGCCGGGCAGGCAGGCGACCGTCTCGGTGAGGTCGCCGCAGACCACCTGGTGCGAGGCGCCGAGCAGGCGCAGCCGCAGCCGCAGCCCGCCGGGCAGGGTCAGCTCGCGCACGTGCAGGGCGGGGCGCTCGGGGCCGCCGAGGGCCAGGCTCAGGTCGGCGGCGCGGGTGTCGACGTACGGGGCCTCCAGTGCGACGAGCACGCGCTCAGCCCACCTTCTCCGGACCGCCCTGCGGGTAGATCATCACCTCGGCGCGGTGCAGCCGCTCGCCGAGGTTCACCTCCCAGCCGGCCTCCCCGTACGCCTCGAAGGAGAGCCGGGCCCCGCCGGGCGCCTGGTAGTCGTGGTAGCGCATGGTGCCGCGCGGGTCGAGGCCGGTGCCCTCGGTGGCGGTGTACTTCGCCTGGCCGGACTCGTCCCAGTTGTAGCGGCGGCCGGCGATCTCCAGCGTCGGCGCGCCCGGGGTGACGGTGGCCGACGGCTCGCTGGTCCAGAGCACCAGCTCCAGGTCGGGCTCCGACTCGACGGAGAGCCAGCGCTTCACCCCGCCGGCGTCGTCCAGCAGGTGCTCGGCCCAGCTCCAGCCACCCTCGACCAGGTGCACCGAGCCGCGCACGGTGTACGGCACCTGGCGGATCTCCACGATGTCGCCGGGCTTGAGCCCGCGCGGGTCGCCGCGCAGCGCGTCGGCGTCCCGGTCGCGGAACGGGTCACCGGGGGCGGCCTTCGGGCGTGGCGCGGACCGGGCTCTGCGCAGCGCGATCACGGCGATCACCACGCCGGCCACCCCGACCAGGCACCCCAACGTGGCCACCACGTACGCCAGCGAACCGTTCACGGCCGTCTCCCCCCAAGGTGTATCGGCGGAGACGGTAACAACCCGACGCACGTGCGCCGTAGTGACCTTCGCTGAGTGATCGGTCAGCTACGGTCGGGCCCCACGAGGCGTTCGGTGGCGTACTCGCGCAGGGTGGCGTGGCCCATGATGCAGCCGCTGAACGTGGTGAACTCGCCGTCGTCGTCGCGCAGCCGCTCCCAGGCGGCCCGGCCCGCCGCCGGGTCGACCGTGTCCAGCAGCGTGGCCGCGTACGCCTTCCCGGCCGGCGACCCGTGCTTCAGCAGCCGGTCGACCTTCTTCCGGGCCGCCTCGGGGTGCTCGCGCAGGGCCTGCTCCACGTGCCGGTACGCCTCGGTGGCCGGCAGGATCTGCCCGGCGATCCCCACCCCGCCGAAGGCGAGCGTGTCCGCCCGGCCGAGCTCCTCGACGGCGGCGTCCAACTCCCGGTCCTTCTTCCCGATCCCCAACATGCCCTCACTATTGCCCTGGCCGGCCGCCATCGACGCTGTTGATCAAGAAGTAGCTCGGCCCGGCCAGGCCCCGTGGGGGGCCGGCCGGGCCGGAGAGGTGGTCAGGCGGCGGTGACGGACAGGGCGTCCTTGGTGTCGGCCAGGTCGACCCGCACCGTGTCGCCGTCCCGGACCTGGCCCGCCAGCAGGGCCTTGGCGAGCTGGTCGCCGATCGCCGACTGCACCAGCCGGCGCAGCGGGCGGGCGCCGTAGATCGGGTCGTACCCGTGCTCGGCCAGCCACACCCGGGCGGCGTCGCTGATGTCCAGCGTCAACCGGCGGTCGGCGAGACGGCGGCGCATCCGGTCGAGCTGGATGTCGACGATCGCCCGCAGGTCCTCGCCCTGGAGGGCGGCGAACACCACGATGTCGTCGAGGCGGTTGAGGAACTCCGGCTTGAAGTGCGACCGGACCACCGCGAGGACGCCCTCCCGGCGCTGCTCCTCGGCCAGCGTCAGGTCGCTGATCACCGACGACCCCAGGTTCGAGGTGAGGATCAGGATCGCGTTGCGGAAGTCCACCGTGCGGCCCTGGCCGTCGGTGAGCCGGCCGTCGTCGAGCACCTGCAGCAGCACGTCGAAGACGTCCGGGTGGGCCTTCTCCACCTCGTCCAGCAGGATCACCGAGTACGGCCGGCGGCGCACCGCCTCGGTGAGCTGGCCGCCCTCCTCGTAGCCGACGTAACCGGGCGGGGCACCGACCAGGCGGGCCACGGAGTGCTTCTCGCCGTACTCGCTCATGTCGATGCGGACCATGGCCCGCTCGTCGTCGAAGAGGAACTCCGCGAGCGCCTTGGCCAGCTCGGTCTTGCCGACCCCGGTGGGGCCGAGGAAGAGGAAGCTGCCGGTCGGCCGGTCCGGGTCGGCGACGCCGGCCCGGGCGCGGCGGACCGCGTCGGAGACGGCGGCCACCGCCTCGGCCTGGCCGACCACCCGGGAACCCAGCGACTCCTCCATCCGGAGCAGCTTGGCGGTCTCGCCCTCCAGCAGCCGCCCGGCCGGGATGCCGGTCCAGGAGGCGACGACGGCGGCGATGTCGTCCGCGCCGACCTCCTCCTTGAGCATCGCGCCGTCGGCCTGGAGCCGGGCCAGCTCCTCCTCCGCCTGCCTCAGCTCGACCTGGAGGGCGGGGATCCGGCCGTAGCGCAGCTCGGCGGCGCGCTCCAGCTCGCCGTCGCGCTCGGCACGCTCGGCCTCACCGCCGAGCCGCTCCAGCTCCTCCTTGGCGGTGGAGAGCTTGGTGATGTGGCTCTTCTCCAGCTGCCAGCGCTCGGAGAGCGCGGTGAGCTGCTCGCGCTTGTCGGCCAACTCCTTGCGCAGTCGGGCCAGCCGCTCGGCGGAGGCGGCGTCCGGCTCCTTGGCCAGCGCCATCTCCTCGATCTCCAGCCGGCGTACCGCCCGCTCGATCTCGTCCACCTCGACCGGGCGGGAGTCGATCTCCATCCGCAGCCGCGAGGCGGACTCGTCGACCAGGTCGATCGCCTTGTCAGGCAGGAACCGGTCGGTGATGTAGCGGTCGGAGAGGGCGGCGGCGGCGACCAGCGCGGCGTCGGTGATCCGGACGCCGTGGTGCACCTCGTAGCGCTCCTTGAGGCCGCGCAGGATGCCGATGGTGTCCTCGATGGTCGGCTCGCCGACCAGCACCGGCTGGAAGCGGCGCTCCAGCGCCGGGTCCTTCTCGATGTGCTCGCGGTATTCGTCCAGCGTGGTGGCGCCGACCATCCGCAGCTCGCCGCGGGCCAGCATCGGCTTGAGCATGTTGCCGGCGTCCATCGAGCCCTCGCCCTTGCCGGCACCGACCACGGTGTGCAGCTCGTCGAGGAAGGTGATGACCTGGCCGTTGGAGTTCTTGATCTCCTCCAGCACCGACTTCAGCCGCTCCTCGAACTGGCCGCGGTACTGCGCGCCGGCCACCATCGCGCCGAGGTCGAGCGAGACGAGCTTCTTGTCCCGCAGCGACTCCGGCACGTCGCCGGCGACGATCCGCTGGGCCAGGCCCTCGACGATGGCGGTCTTGCCGACGCCCGGCTCGCCGATCAGCACCGGGTTGTTCTTGGTGCGCCGGGACAGCACCTGGATCACCCGGCGGATCTCCGAGTCGCGGCCGATGACCGGGTCGATCTTGCCGTCACGGGCGCTCGCGGTCAGGTCGACGCCGTACTTGGCCAGCGCCTGGTAGGTCTGCTCCGGGTCGGCCGTGGTGACCCGCCGGTCCCCGCCGCGCACGGTCGGGAAGGCGGCGACCAGGTTCTCCTCGGTGGCGCCGGCGTTCTTCAGCGCGACGGAGACCGCGGCACCCACCCGGGCCAGCCCGGCCAGCAGGTGCTCGGTGGAGGTGTATTCGTCGCCCAGCGGCCGGGCGATCTGCTCGGCGGCGCCGATGGCGTTGACGAACTCGCGGGCCAGGGTGGGCTCGGCGATGCTGGAGCCGCGCGCCGCGGGCAGCGCGTCGACCGAACGCTGGGCGACCCGGCGCAGCTCGTCGGGGTCGGCCCCGACGGCGCGCAACAGACCGGCGGCGGTCGAGCCCTCGGTGTCCAGCAGCGACAGCAGCAGGTGCCAGGGCTCCACGGTGGCGTGGCCGCGCTGGTTCGCCAGCGCGACGGCGGCGGTGATGGTCTCGCGGCTCTTGGTGGTGAGTCGTTCCGTGTTCATGGGCTCCCCCGGATCGGCGTGTCCACTGGAAAGGACACAACCAGAGTTGAGTCTATTCCGCTCAACTCCAGCGGTGTGACGCCGATCACTGCACTCCAGCATGCACCACCGGCGGCGGCCGGATCAGTCGCCGTCCAGGACCACCTTGATCCAGCGCCGGTTGGCGGTCCATCCCGTGCCGAGGATGACGTCGTCCGGCCCGCGGGCGGCGATCGTCCCGTCGGCGAGCACCGTCAGGTAATGGTCGGCGGTCAACGGCCAGTCGACGCGGTAGTAGCGGTTCCCGGCCACCACGCCCACCCCGCCCGGGCCGGTCACCGCGAGCAGCCCGGCGCCGATCGGCGCCACCGACCGTGCCTGCGCCGGATGCCCGTCGGCGCGGACCCGCTCCCAGGAGGCCGGGCCCGCGAACCGCCAGAGCGCCGGGAAGCCCGTCCGGTCCGGCCGCTCGCCGACCAGCCACATGCCGCCGTCCGGCGCAAGCATCACCCGTAGCACGCCCACCTCCCCGTCGAGCGCCGGCACCGGTGTGGCCCGCCAGGTCCGCCCCTGGTCCCGGGAGATCGCGGCGTACGGCCGCTCGCCGGCCGCACCCGCCGCCACGAGCAGGTCACCGTCCTGGCCGACGGTTTTCAGCCCGGGTACGGACGGCTGGGTGGCCAGCGGACGGAGTCGTCGGCCGTCCCACTCGCCGACCTCGCCCAGTCCTTCGATGACCTGGAAGCGACCGCGAGCGCCCACCAGCACCGGCGGCGGGTCCGTGGTGGTGTGGGTGAAGCTGGCACCGTCGTCGGTCGAGGTGTACCAGCCGTACGGTTCGGCGAGTAGCGCCAGCACACCGGGGGCCGCGTAGAGCTGCTGGTCCTCGGCCACCGGACGGGGGTGCGGCAGCGGCTGCCAGGAGCGTCCGCCGTCCAGCGTGGAATACAGGTGGGCGCTGCAGCTCCGGCCGGGCGGCCGGCTGTCACAGGCGGCGAAGAGGGCGTAGCCGTGGTCGGCGTCGACGAACTCGACGAACGGGCGGTCGTACCGCTGGGGGACAGCGACCCGGACACGGCGTACCTCGTCGATGTCGATGACGCGCGGCGGCGTCGGCGCGGTCGACACCGGGCGGTGCGACGCGGGCGCTCGCGTCGGCGGCGGCCGCCGGACGTCGCCTATCGAGCAGGCGGCGAGGGCCGGCACCAGCAGCACCGCGACGGCCGGCGGAAGTCTCCGATCGATCATCGGACCTCCTCGGCAGGATCGCCTTCCCTGGGTGGCGGGTCAATTGTCCGTGCAGGCCGCGAGGGATGACAGCGCCAGCAGGGCGCCCAGCAGCAATGATCTTCGCGCGGTGATCGGGCCTCCGGGCAGGGTAGCCTCACCTGGGTGCGAGTACGTGTCGAACAGACTGCCCTACCGGGGATCGGCGTCCGTCACGATCTGATGACGGAATCCGGCCGCCGGCTCGGCGTGGTCTCCCACCGCAATGGCCGCCGTGACCTGGTCCTTTACGACCCGGACGATCCCGACTCCTGTCAGGCGGACATACCGCTGACCGACGACGAGGCGGAGGCGCTGGCCGACATCCTCGGCGCGTCGCTGATGCTCGGCCAGCTCGCCGGGCTGCGCGACCAGGCCGCCGGGCTGCTCACCGAGCAGATCGCCATTCCGGCCGGCTCCCGGTACGTCAACAAGCGGCTCGGTGACACGCAGGCACGGACCCGCACCAGCGCCTCCATCGTGGCGGTGCTGCGTCAGGGCGAGGTGATCGTCTCGCCCGATCCCACCTTCCGGTTCGAGGCCGGTGACGTGGTGGTCGTGGTCGGCACCCGGCAAGGGCTCGACGGGGTGACCGCGATCCTCGCCGAAGCGGACCCGGACGGCTGAGGCGCGGATGCACGAATCCACAACGCTGCTCGTCGAGGTCGGCGCGCTGCTGCTCCTGCTCGGCCTGCTCGGCCGGCTCAGCCGCCGCTTCGGCGTCTCACCCATCCCCCTCTACCTGCTCGCCGGGCTCGCCTTCGGCCACGGCGGCCTGCTGCCGCTCAACGCCAGCGAGGAGTTCTTCGCCGTCGGCGCGGAGATCGGCGTCATCCTGCTGCTCGTCATGCTCGGCCTGGAATACAGCGCCAACGAACTGGTGGGCAACCTCCGCTCGGCCGCGCCGGCCGGCCTGATCGACGCGGTGCTCAACGCGCTGCCCGGCTTCGCCTTCGCCATGCTGCTCGGCTGGGGCTGGGTGGCCGCCGTGGTGCTCGCCGGCGTCACCTGGGTCTCCTCGTCCGGCGTGATCGCGAAGGTGCTCGGCGACCTGGGCCGGGTCGGTAACCGGGAGACCCCGGTGATCCTCTCCGTCCTGGTGATCGAGGACCTGGCGATGGCCCTCTACCTGCCGCTGGTCACCGCGCTGCTCGCCGGGGTCGGCCTGGTCAAGGGCGGCATCGCGCTCGCCGTCGCGGTGCTCACCGTGGTCGTCGTGCTGGCCGTCGCGATCCGGTACGGCCACCTGATCTCCGCGGCGCTCTCCGCGAAGGACCCGGAGGCGCTCCTGCTCGGGGTGCTCGGCCTGACCCTGCTGGTCGCCGGGCTCGCGGCCAAGCTCCAGGTCTCCGCCGCGGTCGGCGCGTTCCTGGTCGGCATCGCCCTGTCCGGGCCGGTGGCGCACCACGCCACCCAGCTGCTCTCGCCGCTGCGGGACCTCTTCGCCGCGGTCTTCTTCGTCTTCTTCGGCCTGGTCACCGACCCGCTGGACATGCCTCCGGTGCTGCTGCCGGCGCTGCTGCTGGCCGTGGTCACCATGGGGACGAAGCTGGCCACCGGTTGGCTGGCCGCCCGCCGGGCGGGGATCGCCGAGCCCGGTCGCTGGCGGGCCGGTTTCGCGCTCACCCCGCGCGGCGAGTTCTCCATCGTCATCGCCGGGCTGGCCGTCGCCGCCGCGTACCCGGTCGAGCCCCGGCTGGCCGCGCTCGCCACCGCGTACGTGCTGATCACCGTGGTGACCGGGCCGATGTTGGCCCGTCTGCCCGACCTGCCCTGGTTCAAGCGGTGGCTGCGCCGGCGCAGCGCCGCCCGAAGGCCGGTGCCGGTGGGAGTGGCCGACTGACCTCGGCCGGGCCGGGTCGGCCGTACGGTGGACCCGGCCCGGCCAACGGTTGCCGAAATGATTCCGGGAAGGTCTACCGCCGCCCCGCGAAACCGCGTTAACGTGTCGGCCCAGCAGCCAGGGTCCGCGGGTGGCCGGTGCCCCCGCCAGCGCAAGCGGAAGGTCGGCCGGTGAGCGTGCAGGAAGAGACGTTCCACGGCTTCGTCAACCCCGTCGACCCCTCGCCCGCAGAGCTGCGGTCGTGGGCCTACCAGCCCGACTCGGTCCCGCTGACCTCGATGCCCCCGGACTGGGACCTGCTGGTCGCCGGGGACCACCTGGTGCAGACGCTCTTCGACCTGGCCATGGACCCGGCCTGCCCGGCCCGCCGGTTCGCCCTGCACTGCCTCTACATCTACGCGGCCGACGGCATCCGGACGAACTTCCGGGCCCACCCGAAGCGCCGCTTCCGCAAGCTCGTCGAGCAGGCCGAGCGGGCCGGCGACGAACTGATGCGCAACTGGGCGCACAACAGCCGGGTGCTGCTCGCCCGGCCGGATCTCTTCGTCTACCGCGACTGGTGCGAGGGCGGGCTGGTGCGGGAGAACCGGCGGCTCTGATCCTGTCTGTTTGTGGTGGGGTGTGGCCCCGCCGTGCCCGGTCCGCACGTCATCTCTACGGCGAACGGGCCGGGACCCCCCGTGGGTCCCGGCCCGCACGTCGACGGGTCGTCAGCTGGTCGACCCGCCCTGCTTCTTGCGTCGCTCGTCCGCCCTGGCCCGGTCGACGCCGTGGTCCACCTGGTCGGCGAAACGCCCTTCCTTGACCTTGTCGGTGAAGCGACCCTCGGTCATCCGGTCGAATCGCTCCCGGACGCTCTCGGCCAACTGTTCCAGCCGTTCCTCCGCCCGTTCCGCCACCGTCTTCGCCGATTCCGCCATGGCTCCCCCTGCCAGTTCGGAGTCCGGATTGAGTTGGTTGGGCCTGGTTCAGACGTTAGCGGATCGCCCTCGCCCGGCACCCCGGTTTCCCCGAACCCACCGGGCGGCCAGACGAGGCCCACCGGCGGCCGACGCTCACGACAGCGCTATCCGCGGGTGAGGCGCTGTTCGTGCACGCGCAGAGCCACCGTCGTGGCGTCCAGCAGCGGAGTGGGCACGCCGAGCGCACGGGCCCGCGCCGTGAGGTCGCCGAAGATCTGCTCGGCCTCGGTCGGCTGCCCGGCGACGAGGTCCCGGTAGAGCGAGGCGGTATCGGCCGAGCCGGGCCGGGTCACGAAGGCCTGGACGTTGTCGAGGGCCTGCTGCGGCACCGGATACCCGGCCGCCGCGGCGACGGCCGCGGCCTCGGCGGCGATCTGCGGGCCGAGGCGGTCGCCTCCGGGGACTGCCGTCGCTTCGCCCACCGAACCACGAACCAGGGTGTTGAGGGCGCCGAGCGTGCTGATGAAGACCCACTTGTGCCACATGGCCCGGCGGATGTCCGGCGCGACGGAAAAGTCGAAGCCCGCGCCGGACAGCACCTCGGCGATCTGCTCGACTCGCTGCGACGTGCCGCCCTGCTGTTCGCCGGTGACGATCTCGGCGAGGGTGCCCAGCCGGACGATGTCACCCTCGGCGTCGAGCGTGGTGAGGACGCGGACCACGCCGCCGAGCACGGCGTCCACGCCGAACCGCTCGTTCAGCGCGTCCAGGTGCGCCATCCCGTTCAGGAACGGGATCACCGTGGTACGCGGGCCGACCGCGGCGGCGACGTCGTCGATCGCCGGCGGCAGCGCGGTGGCCTTCACCGAGACGAGCACGACGTCGTAGTGCCCGTCGATCTCGGCGGCGGTGAGCAGGCGCGGCACGAGCACGGTCTCGGTCCCCAGGCCGGTGATCCGCAGCCCGCGCTCGCGGAGCACGTCGGCGCGCTTGGGCCGGACGAGGAAGGTGACGTCCCGGCCGGCCTGCTGGAGCTGGGCGCCGAAGTAGCCTCCGGTCGCGCCCGCCCCGACGACAAGAATCCTCATGCGCCGAGACGTTACTGGTCGAGCCGGTAACACGACAGCACCCGCGGAGTGATCTGGGTTACCGGTTGAACCGGTATCATCGTGTGGTGTTTCAGGATGTGGCGGCCTTCCGGTTCGTCGGTGGGCGGGTCTCGGTCGACTTCACCGCGACCCACGGCCTCCGGTGGCGCGAGCCCGGCGTCGAACGCATCCCCGCCCCGGCCGACCTTGCGCGCTGGTTCATCGAGGCGGGTCTGACCGACATCACCGTGCCGGTCTCCGCCTCGGCCCTTCGCAGCGCCCATGAGCTGCGCGAAGCCCTCTACCGGCTGATGCGTGGTCGGGTCCTCGAGGAACCGCCGGACCGGCGAGCCATCGATGTAGTGAACCGCTGGGCGGCCAAGGCGCCACCCGCGATCGGGCTCACGGCGGACGGTTCGGCGAAACGCCTGGTGGCACCCACCGCCCACGGGCTGCTGGCGTTCGTGGCTCGCGACGGCGTCGACCTGCTCGGCGCCTCCCACGCCGACCGCCTACGCGAATGCTCCAGCGACACGTGCACGCTGCTCTACCTGGACACGTCGCGGGCGGGCAGCCGCCGTTGGTGCTCCATGGAGGTCTGCGGCAGCCGCGACAAGATGGCCCGCTACCGCCGGCGCGCCGGCGACTGACCCCACTTCGGCATGGTGGGCATGCAGCCGGTCAGGGCGAGCGGAGCACGGAAGGCCGGCGCCGCCCGGAAGGGCACGCGCCGGCCTGCGTCAGTGGGCGGCGGAGCGGAGGATCAGCGTTCGGTGCGGCGGGGACGCCACACGACGAGTGCGGTGGAGGTGCGGTTGGTGGGGACGAGGTCGCCGCGGGAGAAGCCGCCCAGCGACTCCAGCTCGGCGATCCGGCGGTAGGCGGCGTCCAGCTCCGCCTCCAGCCGGGCGACCCGCTGCTGGGCCTCCTCCAGCAACCGTTCCAGGTTGATGATCCGCTTGACCCCGGCCAGGTTGATCCCGTCGTCCTGGCTGAGCCGCTGCACCTCGCGGAGCAGCACCACATCCCGGACGCTGTACCGGCGACCGCCGCCGGACGCCCGGCCGGCCTGCACCAGGCCCAGCCGGTCGTACTGGCGCAGGGTCTGCGGGTGCATCCCCGCCATCCGCGCGGCCACCGAGATCATCAGGACCTTGGCCTCGTAGGCAGGGTCACCCGAGCCGACGAACTCCTGCGACATCCCCGCTCACCTCCGCCTCGTCACCCGGTCAACTGAATCGACGCACCCGCGCGTCGAGATGTTCCCGCGCGGCCGGCGGCGTCTGCTCGGCGAACGTCTCCAGCGCCGTGCGCGCCTCGTCCGACAACGTCGCGGGGACCACCACGTCGAGGGTGACCAGCAGGTCACCGGCGCGGCCGTCCTTGCGTACGACGCCCTTGCCCCGCGCGCGCAGCACCCGTCCGCTGGGCGTACCCGGTGGCACCCGCAGGGTCACCGTGCCGTCCAGGGTCGGCACCCGCAGGTCGGTGCCGAGCACCGCCTCCGCGAACGTGATCGGCACGGTCAGGGTCAGATCGTCCCCGGTGCGCCCGAACAGCTCGTCCGGGCGGACCTTCACGTGCACGAACAGGTCGCCCGCCGGCCCACCCCGATCGCCGGGCTCGCCCCGCCCGGCCAGCCGGATGCGCTGGCCGTCGGCCACCCCCGCCGGGAAGCGCACGTTCAGCGTGCGGGTCTTGGTGACCCCGCCGGTGCCCTGGCACTCCGGGCACTTCTCCTCGACGATCGTGCCCACGCCCTGACAGTTGCGGCACGGCTCGGAGAAGCTGAACGACCCCTGGTTGCGGGTGGTCACCCCGGCGCCGTGGCAGACCGGGCAGGCCACCGGCTGGGTGCCGGGCTTCGCCCCGTTGCCGTGGCAGGTCTCGCAGACCCCGGGGGCGCGCAGCGTCAACGGCAGGGTGACGCCGCGAACGGCGTCGGAGAAGTCGAGCGCCACCTCGGTCTCGACGTCCCGGCCCCGGGCCGGGCCGCGCGCACGGGCCGCGCCGCCGGCGCCCCCGCCCGTGAAGATCGAGCTGAACAGGTCGCCCAGGCCGCCACCGCCGAACCGGGCCTCACCGCCGGCCGCCCCGCCGAACAGGTCGGAGACGTCGAACGGCATGCCCCCCGGCTGGCCCGCGCCGCGGGCGTTGCGCCGGAAGGCGCCGGAGCCGAAGAGCGACCGCATCTCGTCGTACTCGCGGCGCTTCTTCTCGTCGCCGAGCACGGCGTACGCCTCGGAGACGGCCTTGAACCGTTCCTCGGCCTTCGGGTCACCGGGGTTGTGGTCCGGGTGCGACTCCCGAGCCAGCTTCCGGTACGACTTCTTGATCTCGTCCGAGGAGGCGGACTTCTCCACGCCCAGCGCGGCGTAGTAGTCCTTCTCGATCCAGTCCTTGGAACTCAACGGTCCACCCCCTTCCACGGGTACCCCGGTCGCCCCGCCCGCCCGGTGCGGGCGGGCGGGACGTCACGGGTCGGCACTACTCCGGGTCGGCGACCGCGACCAGGGCGGGCCGCAGCAGCCGGTCGCCGAGCTGGTAACCCCGGCGCATGACCTGCACGCAGGTCGGCTCGGTCACGTCGGCGGAGGTCTGGTGCGCCACCGCCTCGTGCCGGGTCGGGTCGAACGGGTCACCCTGCTCGCCGAACGCGGTCAGGCCGAACTTGCCCAGCGCGGTGGTGAGCTGCTCGGCCACGCTGCCGAACGGGCCCACCAGGTCGCCGTGCTCGCGGGCCCGGTCCAGGTCGTCGAGGATCGGCAGCAGTGCGGTCAGCACCGCGCCGGTCGCCTGCTCCTGGACCAGGCTGCGGTCCCGGTCGACCCGCTTGCGGTAGTTGGCGTACTCCGCCGACACCCGCTGGACGTCGCGGGTCCGCTCGTCCAGCTCGGCCCGGAGCGACTCCAGCTCGGCGCCGAGCGGCGCGGCCGCGGCGGCGGCCTCCTCGCTCGGCTCGGCCGGGGCGTCCACCACCGGCGGGCCAGAGACCTCGGCCTCGGCCTCGATCTCGTCGACCACGACCTCGGCCTCCTCGACCAGCCCGTCGGCGGGCGCGTCGGCCGCGGCGTCGGCGGCCGACGTGTCGGTCACCGCCTGCTCGGTGGTCTTGCCGATCTTGCGCTTGTCACGGATGACGACCCGCGGCTCCTCGCCGGCGCCCTTCCCGGCGCTCGCGGAGCCACCCCGCGCCGACCCGGCGGAGCCCGGGTCGGCGGCTCGTGGCTTCTCCGTCATGCGGCTACCTCATCCCTCTGCGAGAAACGTGTCCGGGACCGAAGGTCACTTCTTGTCCTCGTCCACGATCTCCGCGTCGACCACGTCGTCGGGGCCGCCGGCCTGGGCGCCACCGGTCGCACCCGCGCCCGGCCCGGCCTCGCCCGGGGCACCCTGCTCGCCCTGCTGCTGCTGCGAGTAGAGCAGCGAGCCGGCCTGCTGGGAGACCTGCGCCAGCTTCTCGTGCGCGGCCTTGATCTTGTCGATGTCCTGGCCGCCGAGCGCGCTGCGCAGCTCACCGAGGGCCTCGTTGAGCTGGTCGCGGTTCTCGGCGGGCAGCTTGTCGCCGCTCTCCGCGAGGAACTTCTCGGTCTGCCACTGGAGCGCTTCGGCCACGTTGCGGGTCTCCGCCTCGTCGCGGCGCCGCTTGTCCTCGTCGGCGTGCTCCTCGGCGTCCCGGCGCATCCGCTCGATGTCGTCCTTCGGCAGCGACGAGCCGCCGGTGATCGTCATCTTCTGTTCCTTGCCGGTGCCCAGGTCCTTGGCGTGCACGTTGACGATGCCGTTGGCGTCGATGTCGAAGGTGACCTCGATCTGCGGCACGCCCCGGGGCGCCGGCGGGAGGCCGGTCAGCTCGAAGGTGCCGAGCTTCTTGTTGTAGGCCGCGATCTCCCGCTCGCCCTGGAACACCTGGATCAGCACCGACGGCTGGTTGTCGTCGGCCGTGGTGAAGACCTCGGAGCGCTTGGTCGGGATGGTGGTGTTGCGCTCGATGAGCTTGGTGAAGATCCCGCCCTTGGTCTCGATGCCCAGGCTCAGCGGGGTCACGTCGAGCAGCAGGACGTCCTTGACCTCACCCTTGAGCACACCGGCCTGGAGGGCGGCGCCGACGGCGACGACCTCGTCCGGGTTGACGCCCTTGTTCGGGTCGCGGCCCGTGAGCTGCTTGACCAGGTCGGTCACGGCCGGCATCCGGGTCGAGCCGCCGACCAGGATGACGTGGTCGACGTCGGAGATCTTGATCCCGGCGTCCTTGACGGCCTGCTCGAACGGGCCCTTGCAGCGGTCCAGCAGGTCCTGCGTCATCCGCTGGAACTCGGCGCGGCTCAGGGTCACGTCGAGGTGCAGCGGGCCCGCCGAACCGGCGGTGATGTACGGCAGGTTGATGTTGGTGGTGGTGGCGGCGGACAGCTCGATCTTGGCCTTCTCGGCCGCCTCCTTGAGCCGCTGCATGGCCATCTTGTCCTGGGACAGGTCGATGCCGTGCTCGCCGCGGAAGGTCTTCACCAGGTGGTCGATGATCCGCTGGTCCCAGTCGTCACCACCGAGGTGGTTGTCACCGCTGGTGGACTTGACTTCGATGACGCCCTCGGCCAGCTCGAGCAGCGAGACGTCGAAGGTGCCGCCACCCAGGTCGAAGACCAGGACGGTCTGCTCCTTGGAGCCCTTGTCGAGGCCGTACGCCAGGGCGGCCGCGGTCGGCTCGTTCACGATCCGCAGCACGTTGAAGCCGGCGATCTCACCGGCCTCCTTGGTGGCCTGCCGCTGGCCGTCGTTGAAGTAGGCCGGCACGGTGATCACCGCGTCGGTGATCTGCTCACCCAGGTACGCCTCGGCGTCCCGCTTGAGCTTCATCAGCGTGCGGGCCGAGATCTCCTGCGGGGTGTACTTCTTGCCGTCGATGTCGACGGTCCAGTTGGTGCCGATCTCCCGCTTGACCGAGCGGATGGTCCGGTCCGGGTTCGTCACCGCCTGGCGCTTGGCGACCTCACCGACGAGCACCTCGCCGTTGCGGGCGAACGCGACGATCGAGGGGGTCGTCCGCGAGCCCTCAGCGTTGGCGATGACGGTGGGCTCACCGCCCTCGAGAACGCTGACGCAGGAGTTCGTCGTGCCGAGGTCGATGCCGACCGCACGTGCCATGTTCGCTTCCTCGCTTCGTAACGGTGAGCAGGTCAACGGGCCTGCCCGGCGGGTCGCCCGCAGCGACCGCACCACAAGTTGAGTGAACTTGACTCAATAGTGCCACGCGCCGGGCAATCCGCAAGTCGAGGTTGAGTCGACCCGACGCAACCTGACCGTTATTACCGTCCGGTTGTCTTACCTTGCGTCGGTCGGGCACGCTTTAGCGGTGACGACGCATGGCGATCCCGCCACCCATCCCGGCGCGCCCGCCGTCGCAGCCCGCACCGGACCCGACGCCGGTCAGGACCCGCCCGCCGAGACCGCGGCGGGTCTGCCCGCCGCACTCACCGGCCTGCGGGCCGCGATCGGGGCGGCCCGGTTCCCGCTGGCGCTGCCCTCGGCCGAGCCGGCCCGGCGCACCGCCGCCGGCCTCACCGACCAGCTCGACGACTATCTGCTGCCCCGGCTCTCCCGCCTCGACGCCCCGCTGCTGGTGGTGGTCGGCGGCTCGACCGGCGCCGGCAAGTCGACGCTCGTCAACAGCCTGGTCCAGGCGCGGGTCAGCGCCGCCGGGGTGCTCCGCCCGACCACCCGCTCGCCGGTGCTGGTCTGCAACCCGGCCGACGCCGCCTGGTTCCGCCAGGGCGAGCTGCTGCCCGGCCTGACCCGGACCACCGAGCCGAGCGAGAACCCGGGCACCCTCCAACTGGTCACCGCCCCCGCGCTCCCGGCCGGGCTGGCCTTCCTCGACGCGCCCGACATCGACTCGGTGGTCGACGCCAACCGGGCGCTCGCCGGGCAGCTGCTGGCCGCCGCCGACCTCTGGCTCTTCGTCACCACGGCCGCCCGCTACGCCGACGCCGTCCCGTGGGAGCTGCTGCGCAGCGCCCGGGCCCGGGGCACGGCCGTCGCCATGGTCCTCGACCGGGTGCCCCCGGAGGCGGCCGACGAGATCGCCGCCCACCTGTCGGAGATGCTCGCCGCGCAGGACCTGGGCGCCGCGCCGCTGTTCGTCCTACCGGAGACCTGGGTGGACGGGCAGGGGCTGCTCCCCGACCGGGTCACCGCCCCGCTGGCCGCCTGGTTCGCCCGGCTCGCCGCCGACGCCGAGGCCCGCTCGGCGGTGGTCCGGCAGACCCTCGACGGCGCGCTGGCCGCCCTGCACCCCACCGTGGACGCGCTGGCCGACGCCGCCGACGAGCAGGTGGCCGCCGCCGACGCGCTGGACGAGCGGGTCCGGGCGGCCTACCGGGGGGCGGAGCGGACCGTCGACCAGGGCCTCAAGGACGGCCGGCTGCTCCGCGGCGAGGTGCTCGCCCGCTGGCAGGAGTTCGTCGGCACCGGCGAGTTCTTCCGCAGCCTGGAGGCGCGGATCGGCCGGCTGCGCGACCGGGTGGTGGCCGCGGTCACCGGCCGTCCGGCCCCGGCCGCGGAGCTGCGGAACGCCATCGAGTCCCAACTGGTCACGCTGCTGCGCGGGGTGGCCGCCGAGGCGGCGGAGAACGCGTACACCGGGTGGAAGGCGCACCCGGCCGGAGCGGCGCTGCTCGAACCGGACCTGGCGCACGCCTCGGCCGACCTGCCCGAGCGCGCCGAGCGACTGGTCCGCGACTGGCAGCGGGGGGTGCTGGAGCTGGTCCGGGCCGAGGGCGGCGACCGCCGCTTCGTGGCCCGCACCGCCGCGTACGCGGTCAACGCCACCGGCCTGGCCGTCATGATCGCGGTCTTCGCGGCCACCGCCTTCATCCCGACCGGGCTGGAGGTCGCCACGGGCGCCGGCACCACGGTCGCCGCGCAGGCGGTGCTCCAGGCCATCTTCGGCGACCAGGCGGTCCGCAACCTGGCCAGCAAGGCGCGGGTGGACCTGTTGACCCGGATCGGCGCGCTGCTGACGGAGGAGGCCGACCGGTTCCTCGCCCGCACCGCCGAGACGCGCCCGGCCGCCGGGGCCGGCGCCGAGCTGCGCCGCGCGGCCGGCGCCGTGGAGAAGGCCCGGCACCGGGCCGGCCTCTCCGACCCGTCGGGCCCGACGTTGCCCGGTGCCGACCAGGGCGGGCGCGCGTGAGCAACATCGTCGGCCGGATGCGGGAGGCGTTCCGGGGCGGCCAGCGGGTGGACCCCGACGTCCTGATCGCGCGCCTCCAGGCGGTCCAGCGCTTCCTCGGCGCGGTCGACGGCCAGGTGCCCGACGACCAACTGGTCGCCGCCCACACCGTCGTCGAGCGGGCCGGCACCCGGCTCGCCCTCTCCGGCCACCACACCGTGGTCGCCCTGGCCGGGGCGACCGGCAGCGGCAAGTCCAGCCTGTTCAACGCCCTCGCCCGGCTGGACCTCTCCCCGGTCGGCGTCCGCCGCCCGACCACCGGCGTGGCGCACGCCTGCGTCTGGGGGCAGCTCGACGGCGCGTCCCGGTTGCTCGACTGGATCGGGGTGGTGCCCCGGCACCGGTTCGTCCGGGAGAGCCCGCTGGACGGCGACGACGAGTCCGCCCTGCACGGCCTCGTCCTGCTGGACCTGCCCGACTTCGACTCGGTGCAGCGCACCCACCGGCTGGAGGTGGACCGGCTGCTCGGCCTGGTCGACCTGGTGGTCTGGGTGGTCGACCCGCAGAAGTACGCCGACCGGGTGATCCACACCAGCTACCTGCGCGAGTTCCACCGCCACAGGGACGTGACCGTGGTGGTGCTCAACCAGGCCGACCGGCTGCCCCCGGCCGAGCTGCCCCGGGTCCTCGGCGACCTGCGCCGGCTGCTCGACGCCGACGGGCTGGAGGGGGTGCCGCTGCTGCCCACCGTGGCGGTGGACCCGGCCGGCCTGGACGGCCTCCGCGCCGAGCTGGAGCGGACGGTCGCCGAGCGGCAGGCCGCGCTGCGCCGGCTGGCCGGCGACGTGGACGCCGTGGTGGCCAGGCTCGAACCGCTGGTCGGGCCGGAGCCGCCGCGCACCGGGCCGGGTGACGCCTCGGCGCGGGAACTCACCACGGCGCTGGCCGGCTCGGCCGGGGTGCCGACGGTGGCCGAGGCGGTCGAGAAGGCGTACCGGCACCGGGCCGTCGGCAGCACCGGCTGGCCACTGGTCCGGGGCTGGCGGAAGCTGCGGCCGGACCCGCTGCGCCGGCTGCACCTGCCCGGCGGGGGGGCCGACGCGCCGGCGGAGAGCCTGGTCGCGGCCACCTCCGTACCCGATCCCACCGCCGCGCAGCGCTCGGCGCTCAACCTGGCCATCCGCGCGGTCGCCGACCGCTCCGCCGCCGACCTGCCGGCGCCGTGGCCGGCCGCGGTGACCGCCGCGGCCCGGTCCCGGCTGGCCGACCTGCCGGACGCGCTGGACCACGCGGTGGCCGCAACCGACCTGGGCATGGACCGCCGGCCGGCCTGGTGGCGGGTGGTCGGCGCGCTCCAGTGGCTGGTCACCCTCGCGGCGCTGGGCGGCCTGGCCTGGCTGGTGCTGGGCTACGCGCTGCGCATCCTCGGCCTGCCCGCCCTGGAGCATCCCGAGCTCGGCGAGGTGCCGTGGCCCACCGTGCTGCTGCTCGGCGGGCTGCTGGCCGGGCTGCTGGTGGCGGCGCTCACCCGGCCGGTGATCCGCTGGGCGGCGCGGCGCGCCCGGCGCCGGGCCGAGGAGCGGCTGCTCACCTCGGTGGGCAGCGTGGGCGAGAAGTACGTGCTGAACCCGGTCTGGGCGGTGCTGGCCCACTACGCCGAGGCGCGCGAGGCGCTGCGGGAGGCGGCCCGGGGCTGAGCCCCGGCACGGAATGCCCGGCGTGCTGACCGGTGTCCGGGCGGGCCGGGCGGCGTAGGGTCGGTGCATGGCCACGCCACAGACCCCCTACGAGGCGGTGCTGCACGCCGCTCGCGACGTGACGAGGCTCGACTCCGCCCTGGACGCGGAGATGCTCGGCGCCGCGCTGCTGGGCAGCGTCTACGCCGTTGCCGAGACCGACCGGGAGAACGCCGTCCGCGAGTTCGTGGCCGGCTTCCTCACCGCCACCTCGCGCCGCCGCAGCGCCGCCGCCACCACCATCCGCGCCGTCTTCGCCGCCCTGGTGCCGGACGCCGAGGGCGCCGCCCGGGTCCGACCGGGCGCGTACGCCCCGGCCTGGGCCGGCCGGCTCGGCCGGGTGCACCTGACGGGCACCTGGTCGTACGGCGACGTGTACGGCGACCAGACCTCCTACCTGGCCACCTTCGCCTACGACGACGCCGAGGGCGGCCCGGAGCACGCCCTGGTGGCCCTGGTCGACCACAACATCGGGATCACCAAGGACGTGTTCGTGGGCGGGCCGGCCGCCCGGATCGTCGAGCAGGCCCGGGAGATCTGCACCGAGGACGAGTTCACCTGGTTCCGCACCGAGGATCCGGCCCGGATGCGCGCCGAGGTGAGCCGCCACCTGACGATCACCGACGACCTCGGCGAGCTGCCCGCGCAGGGCTCGCTGGCCACCGACCGGGCGCTGGTGGGCGCCCGGCTGGCCGTGCTGCCCGGCCCGGTGCTGCCGGCGACGGCGGCCGACGCCCCGCCGCTGACCGACGAGGCGCGGACCCGGCTGGTCCGGGCCTTCCTCGGCGCGCCGGAGGCGGTCCGGTTCGGGCTGGACCGGGTGGCCGACGGCGAACTGGCCTCGCTGCACTTCTGCCTGGGGCTGCTGCTCGACCACGCGGCGAGCTTCCCGGACGCCGACCCGATGCGGTGGAGCCCGACCGTGGCGGAGCTGTTCCTGCTCGACTGGGTGCACCGCCGGGCCGTGCTGGATATGGACGACGCGGCGATGCTGCCCCGCGTGCTGCGCGGCTGGGTGGCGTACGCGGCCCGCCAGCGGGGGCTGCCGCCGGCGGCGGCCGTCCGCACGGACGAGGCGATCGAGGAGATGGTCCCCGAGTTCGCCCGGCTCTACAGCACCGGCGAGCGGCGCAGCCCGGCCACGGCCGCGGTCGCCCAGCTCATGGCGGACGGCGTCGACCCGGACGATCCGGCCGCGCTGGACGCCTGGATCGAGGCGAACCGCCACCGCCTCACCGACGACCCGGCCTGACCCGCCACGCCGGCGGGGACCGTCCGGGAACGGATCACGCCCCGGGGGCGGGGTCAGGCCGTGGTGCCCGACGCCGTGGCGCTCGGATCCGGGTCGTCGCGCGGGCTGAGCGTCGGCATGGGCCACTCGTCCGGCGGCGTGCAGGTCGGTGACGGCGTGCCGTCCGGCGGGGAGGTCGTCGGGTCCGGTTCGCCGGTCGGCGACGGTTCCGGGGTCGGCTCGGACCAGGTGCCGGTGGGTTCGGCGGTCGGGCTGGGGCTCGGCTCCGGGGTGGCCGGGTCGGACGGGGACGGGGACGGCGACGGCGAGGGCACCGGCGACGGGCGTGGCGGGCCGGCCGGCCTGGTCCGGGTGGGGCCGGGTGTCGGCGGGGGGGCGGCCGGGCGGGACCGGTGCCGGGTGCCGAGGTCGCTGTCGTCGGGCAGGGCCGGGGCGGCCGGGAGCACCGGAGCCGGCGGCACGGTGGTGGCTCCGGGACCGGCGACCGGTGTCGGGGTGGGCCGCAGCGGCAACTGGGTCCCCAGGGGCAGCGGGATCACCACCGGGCCGACCGAGGGGGTCGGGATGAACGGGGTGCTGGTGTCCGGGAGGGCGCTGTTTCCCACGGTGGCCGCCCCGGTGCTGATCGCGGCGAGGATCGGCATGGAGGCGGTGCCGGCCAGCAGCGCGACGGTGAACAGGTAGCCCCGGCTCGGGCCACCCAGGCCGTGTGCGCGGTGCGCGCCGACCACCGGCCGGTAGCCGGACCGCGGCACCGCCCGGTGCCGGCCGAGGAACGGAGTACCCGGAGGACCCTCTGGCGGCTCGGACACCGGCACACTCCTCGTACGCGTCGACAGGGCGGGATCCCGGCGCAGACTAAAGGGATAAATGCCGCACGGGGGACCACCGTCAGCTTGAACCAGTGACACTCAGTTCACCAGCCACCACAGCGTGTCGACACACAAATTGTCCGTCGTCCGAGGGTGACTCACCAGACAAATACGTCTATGCGTCGCGAACGAGACGGAACGGGACCGGTGGGGGAGGCCATACTGTGGGCCCGCTCACCTCCTCTGCAATCATTCAGGCACGACGGCAACGCAGCCGCCACCTCCGCGCACCCCGCGGCTGGTGCGGTACGGCGCCGGCGCTCCCGGGTCGGGCTCCTCACGGACCCGGCTCACGCCGCGCGGCAACCCTCACCGGGGCTATGGCGCGGCCGCCAGGGACCGACCCGGCACCAGCCGGATCGGGCGCACGATGTGCGCGGCACGGGTCACCCCCCGGCGCCGGCGCAGACCAGACAGGGAGAGACGGATGGCAAAGGGCGACCCCGGGGCCGCCACCCGCAACAGGCGGGCCGCACCCCGTACCAAGCGCGCCGCCGCCACGGGCGAACCGGAGCTCGTGCAGCTGCTCACGCCCGAGGGCGAACGGATCGAGACCGCGCTCGGCCCGGACGGGACCGAGTACCGCGTCGACTTCACCGACGAGGAGTACCGCGGGCTCTACCGCGACCTCGTGCTGGTCCGGAAGCTCGACGCCGAGGCCACGGCGCTCCAGCGCCAGGGCGAGCTGGGCCTCTGGGCCAGCCTGCTGGGCCAGGAGGCGGCGCAGGTCGGCTCCGGCCGGGCGCTGCGTACGCAGGACATGGCGTTCCCGACCTACCGGGAGCACGGCGTCCTCTACTGCCGGGGCATCGACCCGATCATGCCGCTCGGCCTGTTCCGCGGCGTCGACCAGGGCGGCTGGGACCCGAACGAGTTCAAGTTCAACATGTACACGATCGTCATCGGGGCGCAGACCCTGCACGCGACCGGGTACGCCATGGGTGTCGCCATGGACGGCAAGACCGGCAGCGACGAGGGCGAGGCGGTGATCGCCTACTTCGGTGACGGCGCCACCAGTCAGGGCGACGTCAACGAGTCGTTCGTCTGGGCCAGCGTCTTCAACGCCCCGCTGGTGTTCTTCTGCCAGAACAACCAGTACGCCATCTCCGAGCCGCTGGAGCGGCAGACCCGCGTCCCGCTCTACCAGCGGGCGGGCGGCTTCGGCTTCCCCGGCGTCCGGGTGGACGGCAACGACGTGCTCGCGTCGTACGCGGTGACCCGGCACGCGCTGGACAACGCGCGGCACGGCCAGGGCCCGAGCCTCATCGAGGCGTACACCTACCGGATGGGCGCGCACACCACCTCCGACGACCCGACCCGCTACCGGATCGCCAGCGAGGTCGAGGCCTGGCAGGCCAAGGACCCGATCGCCCGGATGAAGGCGTTCCTGACCAAGCAGCAGATCGTCGACGACTCGTTCTTCGCCGAGGTCGACGAGCAGGCCCGCGCCGAGTCGGTGCACCTGCGCGAGCGGGTGCTGAACATGCCGAACCCGGAGCCGGTGAGCATGTTCGACCACGTCTACCCCAACGGGTCCCCCGAGCTCGACGAGCAGCGGGCCCAGTTCGCCAAGTACATGGAGTCGTTCGAGGGGAGCGCCCACTGATGGCCACGGAAACGCTCACCCTCGGCAAGGCCCTCAACGCCGGCCTGCGCAAGGCCCTGGAGAACGACCCGAAGGTCGTCATCATGGGCGAGGACGTCGGCAAGCTCGGCGGTGTCTTCCGGATCACCGACGGCATCCAGAAGGACTTCGGCGACCAGCGGGTGATCGACACCCCGCTGGCCGAGTCCGGCATCATCGGCACCGCGGTCGGCCTGGCCATCCGTGGCTTCCGGCCGGTCTGCGAGATCCAGTTCGACGGCTTCGTCTACCCGGCGTACGACCAGATCGTGTCGCAGGTGGCGAAGATGCACTACCGCTCGCAGGGCAAGGTGCGGATCCCGATGGTCATCCGGATCCCCTACGGCGGCGGCATCGGCGCGGTCGAGCACCACTCGGAGTCGCCCGAGGCGTACTTCGCGCACACCGCCGGCCTGAAGGTCGTGAGCTGCGCGAGCCCGCAGGACGCGTACTCGATGATCCAGCAGGCCATCGCCTCCGACGACCCGATCGTCTTCCTGGAGCCGAAGCGGCGCTACTGGGAGAAGGGCCCGGTCGAGCTGGACGCCCCGCTCGCCGACGCGTACCCGCTGCACGCCGCCCGGGTCGCCCGGCCGGGCACCGACGCCACCGTGCTGGCGTACGGCCCGATGGTGCGCACCGCCCTGGACGCGGCCACCGCCGCCGCCGAGGACGGCCGGGAGCTTGAGGTCATCGACCTGCGCACGCTCTCCCCGCTGGACCTGACCGCCGCGTACGAGTCGGTGAAGCGCACCGGCCGCTGCGTGGTCGTCCACGAGGCCCCGGGCAACCTGGGCCTCGGGTCGGAGATCGCCGCCCGGATCACCGAGGAGTGCTTCTACTCCCTGGAGTCCCCGGTGCTGCGGGTCACCGGCTTCGACACCCCCTACCCGGCCGCCCGGGTGGAGGAGGAGTACCTGCCCGACCTCGACCGGGTGCTCGACGCCGTCGACCGCACCTTCGGCTGGTGAGCGGCATGTCACGGATCAAGGAGTTCAACCTCCCCGACCTGGGCGAGGGCCTGACCGAGGGCGAGATCCTCGCCTGGCTGGTCAAGGTGGGCGACGACATCGAGCTGAACCAGCCGATCGTCGAGGTGGAGACCGCCAAGGCGGCGGTCGAGATCCCGGCGAAGTGGGCCGGCCGGGTGCAGGCGATCTTCCACCCGGAGGGCGCCACCGTCGAGGTCGGCAGCCCGATCATCGCGATCGACACCGACCCGAACGCCGGGCCGATCGAGGAATCGACGACCGGTACGCCGGCCGCCGACCTCCCCACCCCGTCGGCGGCCTCCCTGGCCGCCGTCGAGGTCGCGCCCGAGGAGGGCATGGTCGAGCCGGGTCTCATCGGCGGCGTGGCACCGGGCGGGCGTACCGCCGTGCTGGTCGGCTACGGCCCACGGAACGCGCCGGCCAAGCGGCGGCCGCGCAAGGGCGGCGTCCCGGCGCAGGCCGCGGCGGCCCCGGCCGCCCCGGTCCAGCCCGCTCCGGCCCCGGCTCCGGTGGTCCCGGCGCCGGTCGCGCCGGCGGTGAACGGCAACGGCCGGGCCACCGGCCCGGTACTGGCCAAGCCGCCGGTCCGCAAGCTCGCCAAGGACCTCGGCGTCGACCTCGCCGCGCTGACCGGCTCGGGCCCGCTGGGCTCGATCACCCGGGAGGACGTCCAGCGGGCGGCGGCGGCCCCGGCGGCGGCCGAGCCGCTGACGGTCGCGGCGCCGGCCACGGCGGCCGCGAGCTTCGGCGCCGACCGCGAGCAGCGCATCCCGGTCAAGGGGGTACGCAAGCTCACCGCGGAGAACATGTCCCGCTCGGCCTTCACCGCCCCGCACGTCACGGAGTTCCTGACCGTCGACGTGACCCGGGCCATGAAGGCGCTGGACCGGCTCCGCGAGCGGCGCGAGTGGCGGGACGTGCGCGTCTCGCCGCTGCTGCTGGTCGCCAAGGCGGTGCTGCTGGCGGTCAAGCGCCACCCGATGGTCAACTCGACCTGGGCGGGCGAGGAGATCGTGGTCAAGGACTACGTGAACCTGGGCATCGCGGCGGCCACCGAGCGTGGCCTGATCGTGCCGAACATCAAGGACGCCGGCCGGCTCTCGCTGCGCGGGCTGGCGGACGCGATGACCGACCTGGTGCAGACGGCCAAGGCAGGGAAGACCTCGCCGGCCGACATGTCCGGCGGCACGCTGACCATCACCAACGTCGGCGTCTTCGGCGTCGACACCGGCACCCCGATCCTGCCTCCGGGCGAGTCCGCGATCCTCGCCTTCGGCGCGGTCCGGGAGATGCCCTGGGTGCACAAGGGCAAGGTCAAGCCGCGCCTGGTCACCACCCTGGGCCTCTCCTTCGACCACCGGATCATCGACGGTGAGCTCGGCTCGAAGTTCCTCCGCGACGTCGGGGACTTCCTGGCCGATCCGGAGGCGGCGCTGCTCGCCTGGACCTGACGGTCGCATCGCACCAGGCCACGGCCGGTGTGCCACGGGTGAACGCCCGGCACACCGGCCGTTGCCGTTGGGGAACGAAACCTCGGCTCGGCTGGGCTCTTGACCTACGATCCTTAGGTACGTGGTTCAGCTCACCTAATAATCGATGGAAGTTGGCGGCGTCATGCGGTTCAATAGAGACATCAAGGGGCTGACAACCGAATAGCCAGGAGGAGAGACCCAGATGAGCATGATCGAGCGAATCCGCAACCGCCGCGACGCCAACCGCCGCGCCCGCGCCATCGAGCACGCGCTGCGTTCCGCCAACTCGCCCGCGGTCCGCGAGGAGCTTCTCGCCATCGCCCAGCGTCACATGAGCTGACGCTCCCCTACTTTCCTCACCTCCTCCAGTTCGAAGACCCGCCCGGGGCGCACCGGGCGGGTCTTCGGCGTTCCACGTCGATTGACACCGGGATTCCACCTCGCCGCACCGCCCGGTACGGTGGGGCTCGGTCGCCAACCGCCCGCCCCCGGACCGATCGCCAAGAGAGCAACCGATCGATGTCGTCCGGTGACGTTCGGTGACGGCCGGTGCTCCCCCGGACGCCTCCGGGCGGCCACCGGATACGGTGCGGGGAGCCCGCACGGCCGGTACCAGCCGGCGACGCCGGCAGCCATGCCGACGGTCCCGATCGGCATCGGCGGCCGACATGTGATGGAGGAGGCGCACCCATGACGTCCGAGGCCCCGCACCGCCCTGGCCAGGAGCCGGGCGAGGTGTCGCCGGGCGCTGGCGGACCGGTGCCGTACGGCGACCGCCCGGCGCAGCAGGACAACGGGTACGGCGCGCCCGACCTCGGCTGGGCCCCGCCCCCGCCGGCCGGTCGGCCCGCCCAGCCGGCCCCCGCCTGGGCCGCGGCCGACGACCAGCAGCCCCCCGCCTGGACCCCGCCGGGCGGCCAGCCCGCCGCCGGCCGGGCCACCGCCCAGGTGCCCCCGCCGGCCGAGCCGGGCGGCTGGGGCCCCGCCGCGCAGCCCGCGTGGGCCGCCCCCGAGCAGTCCGGTGCGGCCTGGGGGGCGCCCGACCAGGGCGCACCCGCCTGGGGCGCGCCCGAGCAGGCCGGCCCCACCCGCGGCGCCGAGCCGGGGCCCGCCTGGGCCGCCGCCCCGCCGGGCAACCCCACCGAGCCGACCCCGCCGGCCTGGGCGAACGAGCAGGGCGGGCCCGCCTGGGGCGCCGCCCCGGCCCCGTCCGGTGACCAGCCGGCCTGGGCGCAGGCCGGCGAGCCGGGCGCCCGAGGCGCCGCCCAGGTGCCCGCGCCGGGCACCGTGCCGAACGAGTCGTGGGCCGCTCCGGCCGGGCAGGACGACCCGAACCGCTCCGGCGGCTGGAGCCCGGCGAACGGGCAGCAGGACGACGACGCGGGCCGCTCCGGCGGCTGGCGCGCCGCGCCGGAGGACGGCTCCGGCGGTTGGGCCGTCGGGGCCGCCGCCCAGCAGCAGGACGACCAGCCCGCCTGGGGCCAGCAGGGCGAGCAGCCCGCCCCCGGCTGGTCACCGGCCGAGCCGACCGCCCGCGCCGCCGCCAAGGTCTCCGTCCCGGGTGCGGTCCGGCCCGAGAACGCCTGGCCCGCGCAGGAGGACCAGGATCGTGCCGGCGGCTGGCAGAACGGTCCGTCGCCGCAGCAGGACGACGAGGGCCGCGCCGGCGGCTGGCCGGGGCAGCAGGACGAGTCCTCCTTGAGGAGTACGTCGATGAAGAGGTCGCGGGTCTGCGCCTCGTCGTAGTCGTGGTCGTCCGGCCGCATCTCGTTGGCGGCCTTCGCGGCG